>CAYYIR010000075.1:2078-3187 GCA_964471995.1 uncultured Nitrospina sp.
GCTGACTACTTCAACTGCCATCCAGAAGTCGATGTGGTATATGGCAACCGTATGCATATCGATATCAACGACAAACAAATTGGCCAATGGATTATGCCGAAACATGATAATGAGATTCTTTCATGGACTGATTTCATCCCACAGGAAACACTTTATTGGCGGCGAAGTATCTGGGAAAAAGTTGGTGGAAAATTAGATGAATCGTTTAGTTTTGCTATGGATTGGGATTTTTTGGTTCGCCTTCGCGATGCCGGCGCTCGTTTTGCAAGGCTTCCTCGCTTTATGGGAGGTTTCCGCGTACACGCTAAACAAAAAACATCTTCTAAAATGGATGATGTCGGTTTAGAAGAGATGAAATGCATCCGTATACGTACCCTTGGAAGGGTGCCTTCAGAAAATGAAGTTTTTAATGCAGTAAAACCTTATTTGATAAAACATATTTTTACCGATCTGATCTGGAAAATTCGAAATTAACTTGGATACCACTAGTAAAAGGCTGCCAATTTTAAATATTTTAAAAAAGGTATTTAACAGTTCTTAATAAACATAATTATTTAAAGTTATCTTTTTATGAAACAATTTCTTCTGGATAAAATTAAATCGCAAGAAGCTGTTATTGGAATTATTGGATTAGGTTATGTAGGGCTTCCACTACTTCTTCGTTATTGTGAGACTGGCTATAAAGTTTTGGGTTTCGATATTGATAAAGACAAAGTAGAAAAGTTAAATACTGGCCAAAGCTACATCGAGCACATACCTTCTAACAGCATATCTTCGGCCCGAAAATTGCTTTTTGAGGCTACCACCGATTTTAGCCGAGCAGGAGAGGCTGATGCGCTAATACTTTGTGTTCCCACCCCACTGAATAAATACCGAGAACCTGATATTTCTTTCATCATCAATACAATAGAATCATTAATACCCTACTTCCGAAAAGGTCAAGTTGTATCTTTGGAATCTACTACCTATCCAGGCACCACCGATGAGGAATTGATGCCAAGAATGGAATCGAGAGGAATGAAAGTTGGTAAAGATTTATTTTTATTATATTCAGCAGAACGCGAAGACCCTGGCAATAAAGATTTTACAACAAAGACTATTCCCAAGGT
>CAYYIR010000075.1:3287-9054 GCA_964471995.1 uncultured Nitrospina sp.
GGGGGGCACTGTATACCTATTGATCCTTTCTATCTTACTTGGAAAGCAAGGCAGTTTGGATTGCATACACGTTTCATTGAGCTTGCTGGAGAAATCAATACTTCCGTATCAAATTTTGTTGTTACTAAAACCGTACAAGCACTCAACTCAAATAAAAAAGCGATTAAAGGTAGTCGAATCTTGATTCTTGGAGTTACTTATAAAAAAAATGTCGATGATATGCGCGAATCACCCGCTGTACTTTTAATGGAGAAGTTACGTGAACTGGGAGCCGAGATTTCTTATAGTGATCCACATATCCCGGTTTTCCCAAAAATGAGAGAACATCAATTTAATCTTTCCAGCATAAAGCTCAATCCAGAAACTATAACTGGTTATGATTGCCTGTTACTGGCTACTGACCACGACAAATTTAATTACAAAATGATTAAAGAACATGCAAGGTTAATTATTGATTCGCGCGGTAAATACTCTGAACCAGCTGACCATATCATCAAAGCTTGAATAAAATCTTATTTTTTATCTGGTTAAAGAATATAACAGGATATTTAATGAAAATTGTAACGGTCATAGGGGCCAGACCCCAGTTTATTAAAGCTGCAACTTTTTCTCGAGCCATTTTCCAACATAATTCACAATCAGAAAACCTGGCAATTGATGAAAAAATTATTCATACAGGTCAACACTATGACCTCAACATGAGCGATAACTTTTTTGAAGAGCTTAATATTCCACAGCCACATTTTCATCTAAATATAGGATCAAGTGGGCAAGGAGCTCAAACCGGTAAAATGCTGGAAAAAATTGAGGCTATATTACAAAAGGAGCTTCCCGACTTCCTATTGGTTTATGGCGACACCAATTCAACCCTTGCCGGTGCGCTAGCTGCTGTTAAGCTCCATATTCCCGTTGTCCACATCGAAGCCGGGCTTAGAAGTTTTAATAAAACAATGCCGGAGGAAGTAAACCGTGTCCTTTGCGATCACATTTCCACTTTGCTTTTTTGCCCCACAAAAACCTCCATTAAAAACCTTAAGGATGAGGGTATCACCAAGGGTGTTAAGATCGTCGGAGATATCATGTACGATGGAATGCTTTATTATAAGGAAAAGGCTAGTGAAACAATATTGGATTATCTTTCGATTGAACCAAATAATTATATTTTAGCCACAATCCATAGAGCCGAAAACACAAATAACCAAGTACGATTAAAAGCAATTATACAAGCTTTTGGAAATACGGCTGAATCTTCAATCGCTGTCATACTTGCATTACATCCAAGGACAAAAAAATTACTAAAAGAACAAGGCCTCGAACTATCAAAATCTATAAGGGTTATCGAACCCACTCCTTATTTAGAAACAATCACCCTGCTACAAAATGCCAAAGCAGTGATGACCGACAGTGGTGGCATACAAAAGGAAGCCTTCTTCCTTGAAACACCTTGTCTGACACTTAGAGATGAAACCGAATGGGTAGAAACGGTAGATATTGGAGCAAACAAGCTTGTTGGAGCTGATATAAAAAAAACCGCAAAAGCATTAGGTCAACTTTTATCCAATAAGTGGAACCCTGATTTTTCCTCTAAACCATATGGTCAGGGTGATGCTGCTGACAAAATCATTGCTGAGCTAGTTAATCGGCAGTGAAACAAGGTAAGTTAAAAAAGCTTAGTTTTTGTTATTTCATTAGAGAGTTGGAAATACATCTGGGTATCTATCTTGAAGTCTTTGCAAGGCCTGAATGGTTTTCTCTGCTTGGAAGCGAGAAATTCCATCCCAAATTGGTAAATTAATCATTCGGTTTGCAAACCAGGACGCATTAGGACAAGTTCCCTTATGACTTTCATACCCTGGAAGTTCCGGGCAAGAATAATCCACTAAAATCCCACCCGATTTCTCATCCAATTGAGGAAGATAGGAATGAACTTCTCCTAAGGTTGGGGGCTGAATCAACAACACCCGTATTGAACGCTTGGCAAAAAGAGAATTACTTTTTGCCAGTTCCATGGTTTCGACTGGGGTCGAGGTTAAATTAGACAATTTAGATCCGCTTTATAAAGGTTAAAGGCTTCTCTTTGAGAACGGCTGAAAAGTATAATGGCTTTAGCTAAATAAGTTGATTTTTGAAATTAGATTCTGTTTAATGACTTAGATTTTGGCTTAGCCATGTGTAAAGCTATAACTCTATCTAAAATTTTCCGTCTTTTTCACGCCAAAGCTTCTTTAAACCATGGCTAGAAGAAAATTTCTTTAAATTCAAAATACCTGTTGAATTAATTTCGGAATGAAAACTTTTAATAAAATATTCCTTTTTAACATTAAATCTCCTTTTTAAAACAGTGCCTTATGATAACAATGCTGCTTCCTGCTTTCAATGAAGAAAGCTCGCTTTACCCCCTGTTAGAAAGGACAGAACGCACCATGAGGGAAACTGGACTCCCCTTTCGAATAATTGTTTGCAATGATGGAAGCACGGATAACTCCAAAGAAATTCTTACACAACTTTCAAATCAATTTCCGCTTGAAATAATCAATCATAAAATCAACCGAGGACTGGGAGAAACTAGTCGAGACCTATTCGAGCTGGCTGCCGAAACTAGCCAACCCGAAGACATTATAATTCGTATGGATTGTGATGAAACTCACGGGCCCGAATTATTTCCTAAGTTAATCGCAAAAATCGAGAAAGGGTACGATGTGGTCATTGCATCTCGTTACCAACCCGGGGGTGGACAAGATGGTGTTAGCTCTTATCGGGCTTTTATCAGTCGATGTGCTAACCTAGTCATGAAGTTTTGTTTCCCTATTCCTGGACTTAAAGAATATTCATGCGGTTTTCGGGCCTACAAAGCAGATATAATCCAAAGAGCAATTCAATATTATGGTAATAATTTTATTCAATTGAAAGGCTTGGGTTTCACCTGCACCGTAGAAAAACTTATTAAGCTAAAACTTTTAGGCGCACGCTTTTCCGAAATTCCTTTTATCCTGCGTTATGACCGTAAAACCTCAAAAAGTAAAATGGTTTCTAGTGTTACAACCCTTGGTTATTTGATCATGCTATTTTTGTATTTTTGGCCATGGGGTGGATGGAAAAAAATATACAAAAATATTAATTAATAAAGTTTTTCCTAAAAACTTTCTTGCCATAATAAGCAGGTTACTTAAACGGCATAGCAAAGTTCTTATACTTTCCTTTTTCATTTAAAGTGTTATGTGCGGTATTTGCGGAATCATAGAAAATCAATACTCCCAAAAACCTGAACGTGAAACAATTGTTCAGAAAATGATGGATCGAATGATCCATCGAGGACCTGACGATCAAGGCTTATATATTGAGCCTGGTATTGCTATGGGACACCGCCGTCTTGCTATCATTGATGTTGAGCATGGTCGACAACCAATGAGCACTCCCGATGGCCGGTATATCCTTGTTTTCAACGGAGAAATCTATAACTACATCGAATTACGAAAATCTTTGATAGCATCGGGAGTCAGCTTTCAAACTTCTTCTGACACTGAAGTTCTATTGCAAATGCTTATCCGAAAAGGAACAAAGTGCCTTAATGAACTTAACGGAATGTTTGCCTTTGCTTTCTTTGATCGTAAAAATGGTAAATGGATATTAGCTCGCGATCATTTCGGTATTAAACCTCTCTATTACATTACCCTGAAAGATAAAATTGTTTTTGCTTCGGAAATAAAAGCGCTACTGGAGCATCCCGAAATAAAGGCTGAATACGATCTAGAATCGATTCATCAATACCTAACATTTCAATTTTGCTTAGGCGAGCGCACACTTTTTCGTAAAATTCAAAAACTAGCGCCAGGAAGCTATATGACTGGAACCGGAGAGAAAGTCGAAGCAATCTCTCAGTATTGGCGGATGAAATTCCACTTGGATGAAAATCATGATGAAGAGTATTTTGCAAGTCATCTTCGTTTTCTTATTGAAGATGGTGTGCATTTGCAATTACGTAGTGATGTTCCATTGGGTGCCTACCTTTCTGGAGGTTTAGATTCCAGCACTGTTGCAGCAATAGCTGCGGAATATATCGGCCCAGGCATGAAAGCATTTAACGGCTTTTTCCCAGATGGACCCGACTATGACGAGTCTAATTTTGCCAGAGTAGCTGCAGAAAATGTTCAAGCCGAGCTTTTAAGCATTGGACTTAGTCCACAACAATTCGTTGAAGATATGCCCTCTCTTATTTATGCCATGGATGAACCTGCTGCAGGGCCTGGACTCTTTCCCCAATATCAGGTTAGCAAAATGACCTCTAGACACGTTAAAGTTGTCTTAGGTGGACAAGGAGGGGACGAATTATTTGGGGGTTACGCAAGGTATTTACTTGGATATTTAGAGCAAGCCCTAAAGGGTGCAATCTTTGAAACTCAGGAAGAAGGGAAACACGTCGTAACCTTATCTTCGATTATTCCTAATTTACCAATACTTCGATCTTACCAGCCCCTAATGCGCTATTTCTGGAAAGATGGTTTGTTCGAGGATATGGATGCTCGTTATTTTAGATTAATAAACCGTAACTCTAATATAAAAAAATTATTGACCAAAGATGCAGCAGCCCAATTTGACCACCCAGCTGTCTTTGAAGAGTTTCAAAAAGTGTTCAATCATCCAGATACCAAATCTTACGTCAACAAAATGATTCATTTCGACATGAAAGAATTTCTTCCATCACTTCTCCAAGTAGAAGATCGGGTAAGCATGGCGGTTTCTATCGAATCGCGAGTTCCTCTATTAGATGTCCGAATCGCTGAGCTTATGTGTAGTATGCCTCCTAAAATAAAGTTCAAAGGAGGTGAAAGTAAATCCATACTAAAAAAAGCGATTAAAAAATGGATTCCTGATTCCATTTTTAAACGCAAGGATAAAATGGGGTTTCCGGTTCCTTTGACAAATTGGATGTCCAAAGAACCGGTTCGAGGTTTTTTTCATGATACTTTGCTTTCTAAAGCGAGTAAGCAGAGGGGGCTATTTAACCCAGTAGCATTGGAAAATTTGATTCATCGGGAAACCAACTTTGGCCGTCAACTCTGGGGAGCACTCTGTTTAGAGCTTTGGCACCAACAATTCATTGATAGCTGATGACCTCTTTAACTCCTTCCCACGTAAAATGGACTTTGGAAACTTTTTGCAGGTATTGGCCTGGCAAAACAGATTTAATTCTTGATCTACTTCTCCCTAAATTAATTCAATATCAAAAAATAGAGTTGCCACCTTCCTTATCCAAAGTAACACTCCCTAAATGGGCTATTGATTGCGGCATCAATGGTTGCCTTTTGATTCCCAGTAAATACATCAACCCAGGAACTTCACCAGAGTGGGAAAGAGCAGATTGGCTTGGAATTCTATTTTGGTTTCTTCATGGGGTAGCGGAACGCGAATATGAAAAAAGATTTCAACCGATCCATTCCTATAAATTTCGGCTTAAAGGATGGGACTCAGAAATTTGGGACTACGCATGGGGCAATCGAATAGCTTTATTTATAAGGCGATGGGTGGCTAAAAACTTAGGTAATGATGAAGAAAATATATTTGGCAAGTTGCCTCCCGGTGAAATTTGGATCACACACGATGTCGATGCCACATCAAAAACATTTTCCATTCGAATTAAACAAAGTGCTTTTCACATAGTTATTTGCTGCAAATCTATTTTTAATGGGGATTGGAAGGAAGCCGCAAGTCGTCTTAAAAAAGCAGTTAGTTTTTTTCTAAGCTCGGGTAACTACTGGTTAATAGACAA
>CAYYIR010000076.1:0-8947 GCA_964471995.1 uncultured Nitrospina sp.
TTTATCTCTTGCAACTCTCCTCTGTTTTCAGTAAGTTAAGCGCTTTGCCCTTCCACGCCCTGATAAGTAGAATTACTTGTTAAATAATAAAGGTTATAAATGAGCAGCGAACTTCAAAGAACGCATAATTGCGGAGAATTATCCGAAAAAGATATCGATAAGAAAGTCACTCTTTGCGGATGGGTACATACACGTCGAGACCATGGCGGGTTAATATTTGTGGATCTTTGGGATAAGTATGGTATGACCCAGGTAGTTTTAAATCCGCAAATTGATCAATTGGCACATGAGCACGCGCAATCAATTCGTGGCAATTTTGTAATTGGTGTTTTAGGGACAGTTCGTTCACGTCCCGACGACATGGTCAATGCAAAATTAAAGACTGGTAAAATTGAAGTCTATGTGGATGAACTGAGCATACTAAATCGATCTAAAACGCCTCCCATTTCCCCCTGGGAACCCCAAGATACTTCAGAGGCTTTACGCTTAAAGTACCGTTTTCTCGATCTTCGTGGACCGGAACTACAACAAAATTTAAAGATACGTTACGACATTACCCGCGCAGTTCGCAATGTACTTGATAGCCATGGCTTCATGGAAATAGAAACACCAATGCTGACAAAGAGCACTCCTGAAGGGGCACGCGACTACCTGGTTCCAAGTCGTTTAAATCCACAAAAATTTTATGCGCTACCTCAGTCTCCACAATTATTCAAACAGATTTTAATGGTTTCGGGAATGGATAAATATTTCCAAATCGTTAAATGTTTTCGCGATGAAGACTTAAGGCAAGACCGTCAACCAGAGTTCACCCAGATCGATATCGAAATGTCTTTTGGCAATGAAAAAATACTTTTTGAAATGATCGAAGAGATGATGGCGACAATTTTTAAAGAAGTGTTGAATGAAAAAATTCCAACTCCATTTCCTTCATTGAAATATCAGGAGGCGATAGATCGGTTTGGAACGGATAAGCCGGACATGCGAATTGATATGGAAATTGTAGATCTGGCAGAAATTGTCCAGGGAACTAAATTTAAGGTTTTTGCACAGGTTTTGGAATCTGGTGGGCAAATTCGTGCCTTGAATATCAAAAATAGTGCCGATGCTTTATCTCGAAAAGCACTCGATGATTTAACAGAAATTGCCAAAACATACGGCGCAAAAGGGATGGCCTGGATTAAAGTTCAAGAAAATGAATTGCAATCTCCCATTATCAAGTTTTTTGAGCAGGAAATGCTCGACCGTATGTTGGAGAAACTAGAAAGCAAACCAGGGGATACCATCGTATTCATCGCCGACACACCAAAAATTGTCGCTGATGCATTGGCCCATTTGCGTCTAGCTATTGCCAAACTATTAAACCTTGTTGATGAATCGAAGAACGCCTTCATCTGGATTACCGAATTCCCACTGGTAGAATATGACGAAATAGAAAAAAGACATAATGCGATGCACCATCCATTTACCGCTCCTCGCGAAGAGGATTTAGGCAAATTTGAATCGGACCCAAGGTCCATCAAGGCCCGTGCCTACGATTTAGTTTTAAACGGTAACGAGATCGGTGGGGGCAGTATTCGTATTCATCAAAAGGAAGTGCAGGAAAAAATGTTCAAACTCCTCGGCATTGATAAAGAAGAAGCAGAAGCAAAGTTTGGGTTTCTACTGGATGCCTTACAATACGGTGCCCCCCCGCATTGTGGCATTGCTATGGGGCTGGATCGAATTGCTATGCTATTGACAGGTGCCGATTCGATTCGCGATGTGATCGCCTTCCCAAAAACCCAGAAAGCCACCTGCATGATGACCCAGGCACCCTCAGATGTGGACAAAAAGCAGCTAAAAGAACTCAAACTGAAAGCTGATTTAAGCTGACATCTATTTTTAAGTAGCTCGAAATTCCTCTCATGTTGCGTTTTTCTTAACTTCATTTACCCCTTGAATTCATTGGCTAGGACATCTCTCCTTTTAACAGATTTTTTTAATCTTCTCTTTGTGCTACTCTCTACTTAATAAAGTTTTGATAGTCATTATGTCTTTAAATAAAAAAACAAAAAAATTAAAATTGCTGATCCAGAAAATGGATCGCGTTCTCGTTGCCTTTTCCGGTGGAGTCGATAGCACACTCGTACTCGCTATTGCTAAAGATGTTCTCGGCTCTAATGTGCTTGCGGTCACAGCTCATTCAGATAGTCTGCCCGAACGGGAGGTAAATGCCTGCCAAAAATTATCTCAGGAGATCGGTGCAGAACACCTTTTTATTCATACCAAGGAGATGAGCAATCCGAATTACCAGGCGAACCCTGCTAATCGTTGTTACCACTGTAAAACCGAATTGTATTCTTGCCTGAAAAAGACGGCCTTTGAAAAAAACATTTCCTATATTTTAAATGGAATTAATACTGACGACTTGGGCGATTACCGACCGGGAATTGATGCGGCACGCGAAAATGCGGTGAGAAGCCCCTTGGTTGAGGCAGGATTCAATAAACAGGACGTTCGCGATCTAGCTCGTCAAATAAAACTCTCGACATGGGACAAGCCCGCTATGGCATGCCTTGCATCACGCATCCCATACGGCGAACCGGTGACCCCGAAAAAGCTTAAGATGGTAGAAAAAGCTGAAGACTTTTTACTTGCTATTGGTTTCAAACAATTACGTGTGCGGCACCTTGGCGAAACCGCTAGGATTGAATTGGGACAAAAAGAACTCTCAAATTTCACAGCGAATATTAAAAGTAAAGTAAATGAAAAATTTATAGAACTGGGATTCCAATCGATCCACCTCGATCCAAAAGGCTATCGGATGGGTAGCCTCAATGAAGTTCTTAAAGAAAAAAACAACTATGTTTAACGTACAATTACGACCTGAGGTCAGAAAAGAATTGAAAGATCCAGATGGTTTTGCCAGTGGACTAGGAATCGTCTATACCGGACTTACGATAACGATGGCGGGTGTGGTAATGATGTTGATTCTGTACTTCAATAAACCAGAACATGTCCTTCATCCTACCTGGCTATTATTCATCGGTCTGGGTACCGTCATCTGGGGAGAAGTTAAAAAAGCTCGGTGTAAATAATCGCGTTAAGCATCATTGCAAAAAATACATTATTGTAAAACAAAAATTCTCTTTAACTTTTTACAATAAGTCTATTCATTCTGTCCCTCATGACGAGCAGCGATCATAGGGAATCATCACTAATTACCCTGCTAATTCTTTAGAGCGAAGGGTAGCTTTTTCTACAGCATTCATCAGGGTAGCTCGGAGGCTTCCTTTTTCAAGAGCATGTAATCCGGCGATAGTTGTTCCTCCCGGCGAGGTGACACGGTTTTTCAATTCTCCCGGTGATGTTCCTGTCTCCCTCACTAGCAAGGCAGACCCTAAGACAGTTTGAATAGTCAGTTCGTTAGCCACGTTCCTCGATAATCCCATTTTCACCCCTGCATCCGACAAGGCTTCTATAATCATAAAGATATAAGCAGGACCGCTGCCGCTTAAACCAGTAACTGCATCGATTTGGTCTTCAGGAACTTCTACCGTACGACCCACGGACTGAAAAATTTCGTGTGAAATTTTCAAATCGCTTTTTCCTACACCCTTACCAGCAGTTATTGCGGTGACCCCTTCTTGTACCACAGAGGGGGTGTTCGGCATAGTTCTTACGATACTTAGTTTCTTCTTTTTACCATTGCTAAGGGCTTTCTCGATTTGTGAAATAGGGACTCCAGCAGCAACAGATATAACTAGTTTTTTTTCGTTTATATGTTCGGTAACATCTTTTAAGACTTGACGAATGATTTGCGGTTTAACCGCAACAATCAGGACATCCGTTTTTTTAACAAGATCAAGGTTGTCCTTCATCACCTTGATTTTATATTCGGAAATTAAAAATTTTTGTCGACTTTTATTCGGTTCCGAAACAAAAATATTAGATCCACTAATAGTGGAAGATGAAAGCATCCCTTTAATAATAGCTTCCGCCATGTTGCCGCCACCGATAAACCCTATTTTCTTATTTTTCAACACAAGATTATTCTCCTTAATTGAATTCAAGTGTTACAAGTAATCTAAGATGCCCTAAAAAAGGTACCCATTGATTAGGAAATTCAGTTTGGGATTACTTTGCTTAGCTCACAATAACTAATCTCCTATTACGAACGTAATCCAAAAATGGCGGTACCAATTCGAACTAAGGTTGCCCCTTCTTCAATTGCTACCTTGTAATCGTTGGTCATACCCATAGACAATTCATTGAGCTCGATCCCACCTATATTTAAGTTCTGACATTTATCTCTTAACAAGCGTAATGCGGAAAAATATTGACGTGAATTTTCCGGATTCGGATCTTGCGGTGGAATGGTCATTAAACCTTTTATTCGAATTCCCTGGTATTTAGCAAAGGTAGAAAGCTGGCCTACCAAGTCAGAAGGTGATATGCCAAACTTTGCCTCCTCTCCAGAAATATTGATTTGAAGCAAAACGGGTTGAACCCTGTCCTGACTTTTACTATGCTCAGATATTTTTTCTGCAAGAGATAGGCTGTCTACGGAATGAATCAAATCGAAATGGGAATTAATATATTTGATTTTGTTTTTTTGCAGGTGACCAATAAAATGCCACCCTACACCTTGCAGCTTGCCATTTTCTATTTTATCTACAGCTTCCTGGATTTTATTTTCACCGAAGCATTCTGCACCCGCCTCGTAAGCTAAAATAATTTTTTCAGAAGGTATCTGCTTAGAAACAACAACGAGACGAATAGAGTCAGGACTTCTTCCTGCTTTCCTAGCGGCTTCGCCGATTCGACGTTTTACTGATTTGAGGTTATCAGCTATCAATGGAGTAGCCCGTTAAAGAAAGGATCAGTAAAGCGCTCGTTTTCCGCGCTCGCCAGTCCTTACTCGAATTGCATCTTCTACCGGGAGTATGAAAATTTTTCCATCACTCAAATTACCGGTCTGCACGGTCTTGATCAACATATCAATGACTTCTTCAACGGCCTCAGTTTCAAGAACTATTGAGATCTCTACAGAGGGATGAAATTGTGGAACTGAGGTTTTAGCATCCGATTTCATTTGCCCCATAGGTTTGCCAATCCCTTTCACATCAACTACTGACAGACCTGGTACTCCAAGTTCGAATAATTTTTCTCGAACGGCTTCTAACTTTTCATATTTTATAAAACATTTGATCATTTTCATGGCATAAAACCAATTTAGGTCTAATTGTGATCTTTCGCAAGTGAGGAAAAGTTATTTGCGGTTTCCGATCTATTGGTTGGCTGGCAATAATAATTTATGCCAGTTATTTTTTTCCCAGTTACGTGCATCTTTGAAATTCCGATATTCTTTTTCCTTCTTTTTGAATTCAGGGTGATGGCTTTGCCACGAGCCGTTTTTCTTATAAGATGGGGCAAACTGGTGACACATTTCGTGATAAAGCGTCAACTCTAGAACATAGAATGGAACAAATTCCTGCTTCAAACGAGGGTGAAGCCGAATGAGTTTTTTGTTCTCATCGTAAGACCCATAACGAAAACCCCTCTTATTCTGGGTTTTGACATCGCGTCCCCATTTGACAGTGGCCTGAATCTTTCCATTAAAATATTCTCGATTGAGCCTTTCAAACATTGCATCGATATCTTTTGCATCTTCTGGTAAATTTTCCTTAAGGGATTCGGCCTCAATCTCAGACAATTTCTGGCCCTCTATATAATCTTTGATCAATGCTTTGACAGGATCAGAAAGTTCATTCTCTTTTTTTACCTTGCCCAAAACTTTTTGGGTCAAATTCTCCAGTACCACAGATTGAGGCTGATCAAATTCATCAAAATAAGTCTCGTTAAAGACTTCTATCCTTACAATCGGGTCTTCGGATCTAATTTGCAATTGACCTACATAATCCATACTATTTTTTTTAAGCGTGAACATTCGGATTAATTCGGAAGCCTCTTGTGTATCTTTTCGGTTTTCACCTAGAGATAACTTCCCCAAAGAAAAGGTTTTTAAGAGGTTTTGAACTGGTATTCGTGTTTGATTCATCAGGTAGGCCATGAGAAGAGTTAAAATATTTCAATTCCACTAAACTGCAACAAATACTACATCAGGATAGCACAAAAATCCAATAAAATTAGTTATTTAGGGGCTTTACAAATTTTTTAATATTCGATACTGTGTTAAATATGAAATTCATAAATATATTTTTAATACTTTTGTTTTCTGTTTCCTGTTCGACGGGCATAGAGTCGAGTCGAAAACAAAATAACTATGATCTAAAGGCAGATATTGATCTGTTTTTATCAACGAACGACTCCGATATAGAAGTAAAAACGCTCAAACGACTTAAAGACCAAAAGGTATCTCATGCAGCTGTAAAAAATTTAATAAAGCAACGGGCTAAATCTGTTACAGGAAAACGTGGCCTGCTTACAGGATTAAAATTTAAAACCCAAGGCAAAGAATATTCTTACGCTGTGTATCATCCGGAAAAGGGCAATACTCCTCTGCCCTTGGTTATAGTTTTACATGGGATGGGAGGCAGTGGTAATAATACCGTCACAAAATGGGCTAAAAGATTGAACAATGAGTTTATCGTTGTCTGCCCTTCTTATCCGATGGGTGCTTGGTGGTCACGCCCTGCAGAAGATATGGTTTTGGCTTTATTAGATCATACTCGCGCACAATATAATGTCGATGATAATCGAATTTTTCTTGCTGGACTGTCTAACGGTGCCATTGGCGTTTACACTATTGGAATGTTTTATCCAGATCGATTTGCCGGGCTTATACCCATTGCAGGCAGTATTACGCCACGGTTTATGAATTTTCTTATCAATCTAAGAAATACTCCTATCTATATGATTCAGGGAGCCCATGATCCTATTTTCCCAATACAATTGAGTCGTCGTGTAAACAAGATACTGTCTGATATGCGTTACCCAGTAGTCTACAGGGAGCATGATAAGAAGGGTATGGCGCATGGAGGACATTTTCTCCCAGAAAATGAAATTCCCGATTTATTGGAATGGATTAAAAAGCAAAAAAGAAGTATGAATCCAAGTAGAGTGCGCATGACTCGCGAAAACAATCATCTTGGTGCTATACATTGGGCACGCCTGAACAAAGGGAAAAATCTTGCCTCGCTTGAACTTCCAGGTCCAGAAAGCCCTAAACCTAATAACCGAAATGGAAAAATTGCCACCTTATTTGTTGAGCGAAAAGGAAAAAACCAATTTGAGGTAATGGGAGAAAATATTGTTGAGTATGACCTTTTTTTCAATACTGATACAGTAGATTTCGACAAAATAGTAACGATCACCACGCAAAAAATACAAAATCAAAACAACAAGCTGGTTGCAGGAGAAAAAAAAACTAGCTATCAAAATAAAATCAAAAAAGATCTCGCAGTTTTACTTTATGGATATAAACGGTTTCGAGATCCCCACCGCCTTTACGATGCAAAGGTCAACATACTTTTAGAAACGACGCTGGTTCAGTCCCTACCATGAGTGCGGGGCAATCTTCCAAAATAGACACTCATTCTCTTTTATCAAAATCTATGAGTCTATTGGGCTGGGACCGAGTCACCACCTCGTTGGCAAACCACACCTACTCGCCTTACACTCATAGTTTTTGTCTGCAGTTAAAACCTGAAAAAGAATTTCAAACAGCACAAACAAAACTGGAAGAAACAGAAGAAATGGTAGCGTTACTCGATTCACTCGAATCTTTTCCTATGGATCATTTTGACGATATTCGCCCCATCTTCAAAGATATCGAAGAACAACAAACAATAGACACGAGTCAATGTCTCGTTATTATGAAGTTACTGAGACTTTGCAGAAACCTTTGTAAAGATGTAGAAAAAAAAACTGCCTTCCCACTAATTCAGCATAAGCTATCACAACTTGATCCTTTAAAAGAATTTCATAATGATTTGATTCGTTGTATTGATGATGAAGGCAACATCAAGGAAAATGCCACTCCAGAATTAAAACAAGCGATCCGCGAAATAGAAACTGCTCGCACCAAACTAGAAGAAAAAATCAAAAAACTTTTTTCCAGCACAACTATAAAAGAAGCATTACAGGATTCTTATATCACCGAGCGGCAAGAAAGACTGGTAATCCCCGTCCGCTCTGAATTTAAATCGAAGGTAGACGGAATTGTTCATGACATTTCAGGAACCGGCCAAACACTTTTTATTGAGCCCGCATCAGTGGTACCCCTTAACAACCAATTAAAAATTGCACGACTGAAAGTAGCAAAGGAAAAAGCTGCCATATTACAGTTCCTTTCAATGCAAACCAGTCAACACAAAGAATCTCTACAAAACAACATGGAAAACCTGGCAACCCTTGATCTCATTCATGCGAGGGCACGTCTGGCAAAAACCATGGATGCTATAAAATGTCCTATGAACCGACAGTTTAAAATGCAACTGAAAGAAGCTCGCAACCCGGAATTGACCTTAGATGGCGAAACTGTCGTACCTAATACCATTGAATGGAAAGAGTCTACAAAGGTCGTTATTATCTCTGGTCCCAATACAGGCGGCAAAACAGTAACCCTTAAAACAATTGGACTGCTGTCTTTAATGGTTAGGTCCGGGCTATTTCTTCCCGTGAAGAAAAATTCATCTATTCCTTTTTTTCCTGAAGTGTATTCCGATATTGGTGATGAACAGAATATCCAATTAAAGCTGTCTACATTTTCAGGGCATTTAGAAAAAATAATTCGAATTATTGAAAGTGCCCCTTCCGGCTCTCTGGTGCTCCTGGATGAATTAGGAATAGCTACCGATCCTAACGAAGGGGCCGCTCTCGCGGAATCTATTCTTCTAGAGTTAAAGGAAAAAAACATTATGACTCTGGTTTCAACGCATTATTTTTCCTTGAAAATACTTGCGCAAACTCAGGAAGGGTTTTTGAATGCCTGTACCGAATT
>CAYYIR010000077.1:0-2708 GCA_964471995.1 uncultured Nitrospina sp.
GTCTTGGCGGTTCCAGTTTTTTAAACCCGTTGCATTCCATTCGCTGGCTTCATTCTTTGAAGAAGTCCACTTCCATAAATTTACAGAGTGATCAGAGTCGCCATTTAAAAAGTAGGGTTTAACAGTTCCTTTGTTTGAGGCAAATTGAAGAGCTAATGCATCCGGATATTCAGGGACAACTGGTTCTATTGGTTCATCTTCTTTGATCCCCTTCAAATGCTCAGGGATTGGAGGAGGGGGAGAGGTTTCTATTTTAATTTTTTCTTTGAGCGCTGGATCGAAAGAAGGATCATCCCAGCCTACTTTAAAAGCAATTTCATCATCGTTGTAGATAGCTTGAATCATCAAGCTTCTAACTTTTGGGAAGTATGATTTGGGTTTTTCTAATACTTGACCCCCTAAAGGTATATAAAAATGTTCTGATTTATTCCAGAGTTCGGACTTTGGATCTATGGGTAGAGCTTCTTTGACTTTTGTTGCTTTTATTACAGTTTTAACCTGAGGTTTTTTATCTGCACCTAGAGTTCTGACAAAGTCTACAATGTCCCATATCTCTTTATCTTTAAAAACCCTTGGAGAAAACTTCGGCATCGCGGTAGTGGAGAGGCCCGTTCGAAGGGTCATAAAGATGTCTTTCCTGGAAGATCCTCTACGAAAGTTCCATGGCTCGCTTAGATTTCTAGGCCAAATTGCATTGGATGAATAATCCACAATTCTTGCAGTGGTAACCCCGTCACCTCTTCCTTTTACGCCATGACATCCCGAACAATTTATCAGAAAAGATTTTTTGCCACGTTCAATGCCTTCTTGCGTAATTTTGGGAGGTTTAGGAATGGTAACAATTTTATGTTTTTTCCCACGCTTTTCAAATTTAGCGAATTTTTTTGATAGTGATTTTATGTAGAGAACCAAGCTATTTCGATCATTTTTTGAAAGGTGTTCCCATCCCGGCATGGTGGTTCCTTGCATTCCACGAGTAATGGCATTGAAAAGGTCTTCATCTGTAGGAATTTTTCCAAAAGAGGTTGAGCGTATTTTGATATGACCTTTTGTGAAGTTCCTAGGTTGCGGCAAGGAATATTCGGCAGAGGGTCCATCACCCTTACCTTTATTGCCATGGCAAAAAGCGCATTTTTTTAAATAGATTTCTTTACCTTGTTTTATTGAAGGTTTTTTATTTGATTTTGGTTTTTGTCTGCGCTCTTTTACAGTTTCATTAATGTAAAGTATAGTTTTCCATACTTCCTCCTGACTGAGGACTCCTTCCCATGCGGGCATTGCAGAGTTCCAAGGCTGAAATTTCTCAGGAAGTCCTTTTCCTCCTTTCATTATTCTCCAGAAGGCGTAGGCCGGTGTTTTAGAAACTACCGAGTTATTAGCCGTGAAATTTGCTGGGGAAGGAATAAAGCTTGCTCCAAAAAGCCCCTTTCCATCTAAGAGGTCACCATGGCAAAGAAAACAGTTTTTGATATATATATTTCCCCCTTCTTTGACCGAGTTTGTGTTGGGAGAAATTGGATTGCTTATATTTTTTAGAGAGATTTTTTTCCCCTGAACAGTTATGTGCTCTGGGGTATCTTTAGACGTGGGTGCAGTGAAAGCCCAGGTTGAGGAAGGGAAGGCTAGGAAAAATAGGGCTATTAGGAACGGACTGTAAAATTTTCTGGGTTGTGCCACCTAATCACCGCCCTAATTCTTTTCCTTTTGCTGTTCCTGGGTAGACTGCATCTTTTTTGATTCTTCCGGATTTCATTGTTTCATAGAAAGGTCGCACTACCTTGTCTGCATTAAATGCAAAGTCTAAGTTGATCGTTTCCCCTGCTGCAATTTTGATTTTTTTAGTTTGCCTCTTCATTAAATAATGCCAAGCGGTCAATTTATATTCTCCAGGGGGGATATCTTCAATTTTGAAGTTTCCATCAATTTTGGTTTGAGAATAATAAGGGTTTTGTACTCTATAACCCCAGGTTTGCATAAACTCATGCATTCCACAAATCATCTGCATAATTTTATAATTCTTATTAAATGTTATTTTGCCATCGGAAACCTCTTCTGCAGGAATGGGGATATTTAAAAGAATTTTTCCTCTTTCCTTTTGATAAACTTGACTGTTATGCATTACGGCATCTAGATTATCTACTTTGAAAGTTTCACCCTGACGAATAATATTCACATCGGGAAGAAACTTACAGTTTTCTGAAACTATATTGATGGGTTCTTTATTAAAGGGCTTGCCTGCGTCCATATGTTGAATTGTTATTACTACGTCTTTTAGTCCTCCATCGGGAGAAATTTTAAAATCATCAAGAACCCGATTCATTTCATCATCAGTGTCAACCTCTGCACACATGTCAATATTTGGAAATAGAATAAGATGGTAAACTCGAGGAAAGGGCATTTTCCCAATCATTGTAGCCTTTCCTTGGATCGTTCCCCCATTTTTAACTTCTATTTCTTGATAAGCCCAGCCCTGAGTAGTAATCGAAATGTACGAAAGAGCAAGTAATAGTGGTAATAGGATTAGATTTTTTTTCATTCCTGAATCCTCAATTTTTAACAGGGTTGGGAGTTAAATATATTAAACTTATGCAAAAGACAAAAAAAAAACTTCACCTAAAACTTTGTTTTTTAAATAGTTACTAGTGTTTAAGGAGAAATTTTAACCGATTAAACAAAACTTCTTTTGAATGTCACCCGCTTTTAATTTC
>CAYYIR010000077.1:2808-8906 GCA_964471995.1 uncultured Nitrospina sp.
TCACCTAAATCAGGAGACAAAGCCCCAGGTTTTTCATTGAAAACTTTAAACGGAAAACAGGTTTCGCTTTCTGATTATAAAGGTAAAGTGGTTCTTATTGGAATGTTCCATATTTGTGTGCCCTGCATGAACCAGGCTATGGAGTTCAATAAGGTCCGTGACCAACTTGATGAGAAACAAGTCGCGATATTGGGGATAAATACCAATGGTGACTCTAAAGAGGCTATTGAAGATTATCTATCTAAATTTCCCAATAAAGTCCGTTTTCCCTATTTGATGGATCCGTCGAAATCCTTTTATAAGGATTATTTGCAAAGAGAAATGCCGACGGTACTGATTATAGATAAGGAAGGAACTCTGAAGGAGAGGATTCCGGGTGTTGGCGCAGATCAGTTAGTTCCTTATCTAAAAAAGATGCTTTAACCACAACCTATTTGAATAACTTGCCTGAAGAATTTTCCATCTACAAAATTTAGCGCAGTATTTCAATTAGAATCACAAACAGTAGAGTGGTATTGAAGCAGCTATCGGAAAATTAAATTGGGAGTCTGGGGTATTAAAAGGTTATTTTGCATTGTTTTTTTGTTTGCCGCATATTTTGCACCCCAACCGGTAAAGGGATTTGACGGTGAATTAGAAGGTCGGTTTTTGTCAGGGAGTTCATATGTAATTGACTCTCCGTCAGGGTTTAAAGACTTTGACAGCGAAGTGGAAATTCGGCTCGGGTTATTGGGAAATGCCTGGGAAGGTGAAACCTGGCAATTGGACTACGAAATTTCAGCCGACGCAAATCAGGGAGATGGTCCTAGTGTTCAGTCGGGGCTTCGTCAGGAAACCAAGATAGATTTTTTTCGCGCCTGGCTCCGTTTAGATAGGGGTGACTTCAAGCTGAGGGGAGGGCGCCAAAAAATTCTTTTTGGGGCGGGAGCTATTTATCGTCCTCTTGGTTTTTTTGATACTCGGAATGTGACAGGTGTTTTTCCTCAAACCCGTGGCGCAGACGGTTTTCGTGCCACCTGGTTTCCTTCTTCTTCTTCTCTCCTGGAAAGCTGGTTGTTACCTGCAAAAAAAGAAGGTGCTCTTATTGCCGGGCTTCGAGGAGAAGCCCTAATAAAAGATATAGAGGCGGGCTGGGTTATACAATATCACCCAAAATCAGATGTTAAAGATTTGACTGATTATAAGCAAGAAATGGTTCAAATCGGTTATCACTTCAAGGGGGAAAAGGAAGTGGGCTTTTGGAATGAAAGTCGGCTGGATATTGAAATGCAATCAGCTCTACGATTTGATACCGTATTGGGTACGGATTATACTTTTAATTTGGGTGAAGGGCTCCATATCCTTTTGGAATATTTTTTTACAACACGAGAAAAGGCTTTTACTCTTACCGATCCTAAAGGACAAAGAACTATTCAACAAATTGGATTTTCAATGGATCAGCCTGTTGGAATAGATATCCGATGGCAAATTTTCAGCCTCTTCGACTTACGTGATAAAAGCTTTCAGATGATACCGCAAATTGAATACGCCATTACAGAGTCTTGGTTCTTCTATTTAACTGGCAGGGCGGGAGGAAATCTTAAGACAGGTAAAAAAAACGGAAGGCTAAACAGGCGATCAAATACTTTTACAGGAACCGAATCTACAATCGGATTGACGTTGGTAGGATTCTTTTAATGCTATGGAAAAAAATCTAATCAAACTGAACAAGGTCTCCAAAGTTTTTAAAGTTGGCGAGGAAAACTTTACTGCTTTACATGAGGTCAGTCTGGAAATAGAAAGCGGTGCTTTTATGTCTTTTGTTGGACCTTCTGGATCCGGAAAAACTACATTGCTAAACCTTATTGGAGGTTTGGATGTGCCTACGTCTGGAGATATTTATTTCAAAGAATCAGGGCTTTCATCCATGAGTCGGCAGCAAATGGCTCAATACAGAAGAGAGAATATCGGATTTATTTTCCAAACCTATAACTTGTTGCCTGTTTATTCTGTATATGAAAATGTTCTTTTTCCTCTTTTATTAAAGGGCTCAAAAGAAAAAAATGTTCGAGACCGGGTGATGGATATTGTTGCAAAAGTCGGGCTCAGTGATCAGTCAAAAAAAAGACCTTCGCAGTTATCAGGCGGACAATGCCAGCGTGTTGCTATCGCAAGGGCTTTGGTCAAAGATCCCCCTTTAATTCTGGCTGATGAGCCGACCGCTAACCTTGATACGGAAAACTCTTTGCAGATTTTGGAGTTGATGCGCGAACTTAACCGGCAGTATAAAGCCGCGGTTGTTTTTTCCACTCATGATGAAAAAGTCACCCGCTTTATTCGTCGTGAGGTCAAGTTGGAAGATGGTAGAGTTTTGGCGGACAAGAATAATTTAAATGGCGGATCGCAATAATGAATTGGGACATCGCCAGAAAAAATTTTTATCGACAAGGGATGCGGGCCTTTCTCAATGTTCTGGTTACGGCCCTGTCAATCATTGCCTTGATCTTTATGCTTTCTCTGTTAAATGGATTCCAGGCACAATCCACCCGTAACCTGGTTAAAACAGATATAGGGGGAGGTCATTACCGAGCTCCGGGCTTTGATATTTTGGCTCCCACAGAGTGGGAAGACCATACTTTAAAGGTTCCTGGGAAACTTTTGCAATTACCCACGACAGATAAAGTAGAGGTGTTGGTTCAACAGGGGCAGCTTTATCCCAACCGGCGACTTTATCCAGTCCAAATTCGTGGGATTTCTATGGATCAAACACTACTTAGTTTGCCTTTGGATAACCTGAAAAAGTTTGACCAAAAAATTGAAGATGTGATCCCCGCTGTCGTAGGAGTGAAAATGGCCCGGAAGGCGCATTTTAAAAAGGGAGATATGCTTACGCTCAAATGGCGTGATAAATCAGGTGCCGTTGATGCAAGGGATATTTTAATTGTTGATGTTGGAGATATGATCAATCCTAGAATAGACGATGGCGTGGTTTGGCTTAGATTAGATCACTTGAGATTCATGACTGACCGAGAAAATGAAGTAAGTTGGGTGGCCGTTCGTAATTATATTGGAGCTGTTGATTCGTTCGATTTTCAGCCTGTAGAACATCTTATGGCGGATCTCCTAGCATTATTCAATCAAGACAGGAGGAACTCCAAAATCCTTTGGTCGATTTTAATGATACTGGTTTGTACAAGTGTATTTAATACACAGGTATTGAATATTTTTAAACGGCAAAAAGAAATAGGCACATTAATGGCTTTAGGTATGGATTCGAATAGAATCGTTCGGATATTCACTTTAGAAGGAACTCTTGCAGCGATTTGGGCATTACTGATTGCAGCTGTTTTGGGAATTCCTTTTTTTATTTGGTATCAGGGGGTTGGTTTTGATGTCACCCATTTGAGTGAAGCCACTTTTCCGGTTCGTGAAACTATTTATCCTGACTACCAAGCATTGGAAATTTTTTATTCTCTGGCAATTGTTTTTGTATTGATGGTATTGGCCGCATGGTTGCCAGTAAGAAAAATTACCCGTCTCGACCCCACTTTAGCACTGCGTGGAAGGGCCATAACATGATCACTTTTTTATTTAAAGGTATCCTGCGAGATAAGTCGCGCTTCCTGTTTCCTTTTCTTATCGTGACCATTGGAGTTGCTCTTGTTATTTCCCTAGTCGGTTTTATGGAAGGAACGATGATGGGCATGATTGACAATACGGCTAACCTGGATACTGGACATTTACGGTTAGTAAATAAACCCTTTTATGATGAAGAACACCTTCGACCTCTTGACCGTTCTCTGTCGGCTCAAAAAGAAACCCGTGGGTGGCTTGAGAAAAACTCCTCCGATAAAGTTAAATGGTACCCTCGTATTCGTTGGGGAGCGATTCTCGATGTTCCTGATGAAAAAGGCGACACGGTCTCTCAAACGCCCATTGTGGGCATGGCTCTTGAATTAAAAAATAAAGGGTCTTTAGAGCTTAAACGGTTGCGTTTAGACGAGTCATTAGTGGGTGGTAAATTTCCTGAACTTAAAAATGAGATGTTAATGGGAGATCAGCTTGCAAAGACTCTTGGAATTGAATTGGGTCGGGAGGTTACGTTAATAGGACAGTCTTTTGATGGGGGATTGGTTGCAGATAATTACCGGGTCGTTGGTCTGGTTAAGTTTGGGGTTTCTGCAATGGATAAAAAAATGGTTTTGATTGATCTTTCGGATGCACAGAATAGTTTTTATATGGAAGACATGATCACCGATTGGCTTGGATTCATGCCAGCGCGATTTTCTTTGAACGAATATGAAGAGATAAAAAGAAATATGATTCAACCTCTGTCTCAGTGGATTGAGAAACCTCCCATAAGTTGGGCCAAAGACGACCGTCCCATTTTATTAACGATTCGGGATCAGCAAAATATCGGTAGTATGACCGATAAATTTAATATCATTAAAGGATTCGTGGTCGGAATTTTTACTTTTCTGATGATTTTAGTCCTGTGGAATGCGGGAATATTAAACGGAATTCATCGCTATGGAGAGATGGGCCTTCGCCTTGCCTTTGGCGAATCACATTGGAAGGTGATTTTTAATTTGGGAGTAGAGGGATTGTTTATAGGAATATTGGGGACAATAACGGGTTGTCTTTTTGGCGGTGCCTTTGCGTGGTATTTGCAGGAGGTGGGAATCAATATGGGGGACAGCTTTGCCCAGTCTGGATTAATGATCAATGACATTGTTCGGGCAAGATTGACAACCGGAGCTTTTATCCAAGGTATTGTGCCTGGGGTTTTTGCCAGTGTCGCGGGAAACCTTGTGGCGAGCCTGGCTATCTTCAAACGTTCAGAAGCAAACTTGTTCCGAGAACTGGAGGCCGGATGAAATTTAAAAAAATATTTCTCGGCTTTATCGGATTTCTTATCTTTTATTCAATTACAAACGCTCCGGGCATTGCCGAGGAACTGGATGCACAGAAACTGCTGCAACAAGTCGATGAAAACCTATGGGCAGATACTAAATTTATATCAGGTCGGCTCATTATAGACAACGGGCGGAAAGTTAGGACCTTGAAACAAGATTCGTGGATGGAAGGCGTTACCCGTTCCTACAGCCACTATAAATCCCCTCCTCGGGAAAAAGGCACCAAGATGCTCAAGGTTGGTGGAAAACTTTGGATGTATACTCCCAGAACCGATCGTAAAATTTTAATAGCAGGCCATTTGCTGAGACAGTCTATGATGGGAAGTGATTTGTCCTACGAGGATATGATGGAGGACCATAAACTGAGCCGCGCTTATTCAGCGAGTTTAGAAGGTTACGAGGATATTGATGGTATCCGTACTGCGCTATTACATTTGGTTGCTCATGATAAGAAAACAACCTATCAAACCCGAAAAGCCTGGATCAATCCGGAAAATAAAACTGTATTAAAAGAAGAGCGGTTTGCCAAAAGTGGAAAGAAGTTAAAAAGGATTTTATTCAAAGATTACGAAAAAATAGAGAACCGTATGTTCCCTCGCACGATGATATTCAAAGATCTTTTAAAAGAAAACACTCAAACTACCTACAAATTCGATGTGATCGAGTTTAATGTCGAAATTCCCGCCCGTTATTTTTCCCAAAGTATTTTAAAGCGTTAGTTTTTATCCTAGATTTATATATGGGATAGCTCTGATAGGAAAAGAATTTAATTTAGTAGCAATTGTTTATTGAAGGAGTATATTGTAAGTAGCAAATTTAATTCCTGAGGTGACCCCGATGGACAGCCCACCATTTCAATTTCAGTTTTTCAGCAATAATACTCGGTCCTGCTTTGGAAAATTTTATGGAATATTTTAAGAAGAAAACTTATCTTATAAAATAAAAACAAGAGAGGTGTCGCATGAAAGTTCATTTGGTAGGAAAAAATATTGAATTAACCGATGCGATGAAGGATTATTTGAGTTGTAAAATAAGCAAAAAATTTCAAAGGCTGAATCCAACCGCCCAATTGCGTGTATCTCTTTGTGTAGAAAAAAAACGACATATTGCCCACGCTGTTTTTAAAACAAATGGGGTTGTCTTATATGCAGACGATGAGACTGCTGACCTTTATAAGTCAGTGAACAGTGTTTTGAATAAACT
>CAYYIR010000078.1:0-8873 GCA_964471995.1 uncultured Nitrospina sp.
CAGGCCAAACTCCTTAAAATCGGGGACGAAAAGGCTGAAATAGGAAATAAAGAAGAAGCTGATAGAATTCTTAAGGATGTAGACGGTGTACCGCTGGTTTTGGATTCAATTACGAAAAAAGAAAGAAAAAGAAATCCCAGTGCTCCCTTTATTACAAGTTCTCTTCAGCAAGAGGCATCTCGGAAATTAAATTTCTCACCCAAAAAAACGATGCTGCTAGCGCAAAAACTTTATGAAGGAATTAAATTAGACAAAAAGGGTACGGTGGGCTTAATTACATATATGAGAACCGATTCGGTCAGACTATCAGATCAGGCTCTCGAAGATGTGAGAAATTTTATTCCTGAACGATATGGAAATGATTACCTACCCTCTAATCCCAATGTATATAAAAGTAAAAAATCCGCCCAAGAGGCACATGAAGCCATTCGACCTACGGATGTCAATCTTGATCCAAATTCCATTAAAGATTATCTTGAAAAAGATCTATTTCGACTTTATCAATTAATCTGGTCACGTTTTGTTTCTTGCCAGATGGTTCCTGCTGTCTTGGACACCACTCAATTCGATATTAAATCCGGTAATTATCTTTTTCGTAGCAACGGATCAATTTTAAAATTTGCTGGTTTTATGAAGGTTTACGTAGAAAGTCAAGATGATGTAAACAGCGAAAAATCTGATACCAAAGATGGTGACCGTATTTTGCCTCCTTTGACAAAAGGTGAGGAATTAAAACTTCATAAAATTCTACCAGAGCAACATTTTACCCAACCTCCTGCACGATTTACAGAAGCAATGCTAGTTAAAGAGCTGGAAGATAAAGGTGTGGGTAGACCAAGTACTTATGCTTCTATAATAAGTGTCATTAAAGATCGTGACTATATCCAAAATGAAGAAAGACGATTGAAACCAGTAGAGTTGGGTTTCATGATTAATGATCTCTTGGTTGAAAACTTTCCAGATATTATGACTACCCAATTTACTGCCAAAATGGAAGGCCAGTTAGATGAGGTTGAAGATGGGAAGATTGAATGGAAAAAGGTGCTTCAGTCATTTTATACGCCTTTTAAAAAAGACCTTGAGGAAGCTGAGAAAAAGATGAAAGATTTCAAAGCCGAGGTCGAAGAAACTGATGAGGTTTGTGAAAAATGTAATGAACCTATGATAATTAAGTGGGGCCGGTTTGGTAAATTTATGGCTTGTTCTGGTTATCCGGATTGTAAAAATGCAAAAGATATTAAAAAACCTGGGAGCGAGGAGGGGGAAACCCCTGACGAAGTCGATGGAGTTTGTGATTTATGCGAGTCTGCTTTAATAATTAAGAGAGGTAGGTTCGGAAAATTTATTGCCTGTTCGACTTATCCCGAATGTAAATTCACAAAGCCAATAGGTTTGGGAATTGCCTGTCCAGAAGATAATTGTAAAGGCGAAATTGCTCCTAGAAGGACTAAAAAGGGTCGAACATTTTATGGATGTACAAAATATCCAGATTGTAAATTCACATCATGGGATAAACCAAAGAATGAACCCTGTCCAGAATGTAAACATCCGTTTATGGTTGAAAAATGGAAAAAGAACGAAGACCCCACGATTCTTTGCCCAGAATGCGGATTTAAAAAAATTAATGCAGCTGCCTAAAATATTCTGTGAATGATTTTCTTACCATTATTGGTGCTGGTTTAGCGGGTTCTGAGGCTGCATGGCAAGCAGCCGAAAGAGGCATCCCCGTTACTTTATATGAAATGCGATCCATCACCCGTACAGCTGCACATAAAACTGACAGTTGTGCTGAGTTGGTTTGCAGCAATTCCTTAGGTAATAATCTTCCTCATTCAGCTCCCTATATTCTTAAAGAGGAGCTTCGAAACTTAAATTCTCTCGTGATTTCAGCAGGTGACAACCACTCTGTACCTGCAGGATCAGCTCTAGCGGTAGACCGAGATTTATTTGCAAAAGAAATAACTAAAAGAATTTCTAACCATCCGCTTATTACTTTAAAAAGACAGGAAATAATACAAATTCCCGAGGAAGGTCCGGTTATCATTGCAACAGGCCCCTTAACTTCTCCAAAATTATCTCTTGAAATTTCTCGATTGATTGGTCAGGAATATCTATATTTTTACGATGCTCTATCTCCTATTATCGACGCTAATTCCATTAATTATGATACAGCTTTTTTTGCTTCGCGTTATGGAAAGGGTGGGGCTGATTATTTAAATTGCCCCATGGATGAAAAAAAATATTATGAATTTATTCGGGAACTAAATAACGCAGAAAAAGTTCCTATGGCATCTTTTGAAAAGCCTGTTTACTTTGAAGGTTGTATGCCTATAGAAGTTCTCGCAGAGCGTGGACCTAAGACCCTGGCCTTTGGACCCCTAAAACCAATAGGCTTAACTGATCCTAGAACAGGAAGAACAGCATTTGCAGTTGTGCAACTCCGAAAAGAAAATAAAGAAAGCTCTGCCTTTAATCTGGTAGGATTTCAGACCAAATTAACTTATCCAGAACAAAAAAGAATTGTGCGCATGATTCCCGGCCTTGAAAAAGCCGATTTTTTTAGAATGGGCGCTATTCATCGAAATACTTTTATTAATACGCCCGAATTATTAAATAATGAACTAGAACTGAAATCCAGGCCTGGAACTTATTTTGCCGGTCAAATTACTGGAGTCGAAGGCTATGTGGAGTCTGCAAGCATGGGTTTGTTGGCCAGTTTGAGCGCTGTGGCAAAAATAACTCAAAGTGATTATAAGGTGCCGCCTAAAGATACTGCCCTTGGTGCTTTGATAAATTATTTAACGACATCGAGTAAGAAAAATTTTCAGCCTATGAATATCAATTTTGGCCTATTCTGGGCGCAGGAAATGAAAATAAAAAATAAGCAAGAAAGAAATCAAAAAATTGCATTAAACGCTTTAGATCAAATTAAAAGTTGGCGAGATGAATTAAATGATTGTATGGGTTCTGCTGCTTAGTTTTACCAATATACATAGAATTAAATCTATTCGATTGGTGAAATCTTGGAAGGAGATTTAGGAGTAAGTTAAATATCCAGATCTTGTGCGAATTCAGCTTTTTCTTTAATAAATTTATATCGTGTTTCAGCATTTTTTCCCATTAGGTGAGAAACAGTTTCACTGGTTTTTTCAGCATCACTCAAAGTGACTCGAATCAATGACCGAGAAATTTTATTCATAGTTGTTTCTCTTAAGTCAGAAGCCGGCATTTCCCCTAGGCCTTTAAAACGACCAATTTCGTATTGGCTTCCATTAAGTTCATTTAAAATTTTGTCTTTTTCTTTCTCTGTAACAGCGTAAAACAGTTTCTTTCCGACATCAATACGGTAAAGGGGTGGTTGAGCAATAAAAAGATGACCCTTTTCGATTATTTCCGGCATGTATTTATAGAAAAAAGTAAGTAATAAAGTGCAAATATGCGCACCATCTACATCAGCATCGGTCATGATAATAATTTTACCGTATCGCAATTTACTATAATCGAATTTGTTCATTATCCCGGTACCGCATGCGGAAATAAGGTTTTGTATTTCTGTATTAGCTAAGGTCTTTGCCAAAGTTGCAGTTTCTACATTGAGAATTTTACCGCGAATGGGAAGAATCGCCTGAGTTTTCCGATCTCTGGCCTGTTTACTAGATCCTCCTGCTGAATCACCTTCGCATATAAATAACTCGGCTTGGTCTTTATCGGTGGTTGCACAATCTGATAATTTCCCTGGTAGGTTTAAACGGTGGGAAATATTAGTTTTTCTTTGTACAGATTCTTTAGCTTGACGGGAGGCTATTCTTGCTTGAGCTGATAAAATGATGCGGTTGGCTAATGTATCGCCCAAGGTCTGATTTTCATTGAGAAAATGTTCAAGGGAGTGTTTGACAACGACTTCCACCTGGGATGTGATGTCAGAATTTAAACGTCCCTTTGTTTGTCCTTGAAATTCGACTTCCCCTTGAAGGTATAAGTTGATAATGGCAATTAACCCTTCACGAACATCGTCGCTGGTGATGGAAGAAACTTCTTTAGGTAAAAGTTTTCTTCTTTCAATATAGGCGCGCATAGCTTTTGTTGTGCCATTACGAAAACCATTCTCATGGGTGCCACCATCAACAGTGCGGATCGAGTTAGCAAATGAAAGAACCTGCGTATCGGTATCCGGAGTCCATAAAAATGCAGTTTCCAGTTTTAATGATTTATCTTCTTTCTCAACGTAAATTGGGCTTTCCATTAAAGTAGACTTTTTGCCAATTATTTTTTTTATATAATCCTTAATACCATCGGGATAATGAAAAATATGTTTGTTTTTATTTTCCGTAAAAGTGATTTTTAATCCTTTATTTAAAAAAGCCTTGGATTCCGCACGTTCCATGATTAATTTCGTATTAAACTCAATTCTCGGGAATATACTCGGATCCGGCTTAAAATATACAGTTGTTCCATAATGTCGTGTCGCTTTACCTTTTTTAAGTTTTGAGGTAGGTTTCCCGCGGGAATATGATTGGGTCCACTCAAACCCATCCCTCCTAGAAGTAGCCTTCATGCAATCTGAGAGTGCGCACACTACGGCCATACCAACACCGTGCAATCCTCCTGACACCTTATAGTTACCTTGGTCAAATTTACCGCCAGAATGAAGAGTCGTAAATAAAACTTCCATCGCACTTTTTTTTGTTTTCCTGAATAAATCTATAGGAATTCCTCTGCCATTATCTTTAATGGTAATACCTTGATTAGAATCTAATGAGATTTCAATACTATTGCAGTATCCATTAAGGGCTTCATCAACGCTATTATCTAGAATTTCCCAAAGAAGATGATGCAAACCGGTGGAAGAGGTCGAGCCTATATACATTCCCGGCCTTTTACGAACAGGTTCAAGACCTTCCAGAACCTGGATATCCTTGGAATTATATTTAGCCATATTACCTATGTGATTTTAGTGATTGCTTTGCGTTTTGAAATAATGACACCTTGACTACCCCGTTTGCAAAGTCTGACGCTTTTAACCGTAATCTCTTTGTCTTTGCCTGAATCAAAACTTATATTAACTTTTTCTTTGAGACTGACAAATTTAAACCCTATCAAATAGCTATCTCCTGGCTTCATTAAAATGACACCTTTACCAGAGCCGATTAACTGGGTTATTTGTGTCGTAGCTATGACAACAGCTTTGCCCTGAGCAGTGGCTAGAAATAAATGATCTTGGGTGACTGGAGCAATCCCTATCATTATATCGTCATTTTTCAGGTTCATTATTTTTCTGCCGGACCGAGTAGTTTCCCCCAAATTGGAAATAGGAAAACGGAAACCAAAACCATTTGCACTGGCAACCATATATTCAATTTCATTCCCAAAATTCAGAGAACTTTGAGTATGGTTCTGATCCTGTTCTGGATTAGCAGATAAACCAACCATACCTATTACTTTTTCTCCGTCTGTGAATTTAAAAATACTTTGTATGGGCTCGCCAAACCCACTTCTTGTATAAGGTAAGCTGTATGCTTTGGTAACGTAAACGATTCCCTTTGATGTAAAAATGCCAAGCAAGTCTTTGGTATTGCATGGTGTTATGGATAAAAGCTGATCATTCTCTTTAAATTTCAGGGAAGATGAATCATTAAGGGTTTTTAATTTCCTTAACCATCCATTTTGACTAAGTACTAAATGAATATCTTCATGTTCAATGAAATCTTCTGCGTTGAATTCAATATTTTCACTGGAACCAAATTTAGTTCTTCTCTTGTCACCATATTTTTTATCAATTTCCTCAAGTTCTTTGCGAACTTCCCCCCAAATCTTTTTAGGTGACTTAAGAATAGATACAATTTTCTTTTTGTTCTTTAATTTTTCCTCTTGTTCGAAAATAATTTTTTCCATTTCCATTGAGACCAATCGATAGAGTGGAAATTCGAGAATGGCATTGGTTTGTTCATCATCTAATTTAAAATATTTTTGAATTTTTTCATGAGCTTGCTTTCTTGACTTAGAAGAGCGAATCAATTTTAAGGCTTTGTCCAAGTCATTGAATATGGCGACAAAGCCGGAAAGAATGTGCAGCCGTTTTTCAAGTTGCGCTAGTTCAAATTTTAATCTGCGTGTGACAACTTGTTGGCGAAAACCCAGAAACTCCCGGCAGATTTCAACTAAAGATAAACGCGCCGGTTCCCCATTCGGTTTTAGACAAGTAAAGTTGAGTTGAAAGCTTGATTCTAGATCGGTGTGCTTAAATAGATAGCTCATTAACTTTTTCGGGTCGGCCGTATTTTTAATCTCAAGAACTACACGAACTTTTTCATCACTTTCATCACGAACATCCGTAAGGGGTGATAATTTTTTAGCTATAATTATTTCAGCAATTTTTTCGATCAATCTTGATTTGTTGATTGCATAAGGAATGGAATTGATAATAATTTGTTTTTTGCCCCGAGGAAGATTTTCAATTTTCCATTCTCCACGAATTTTCACGGCCCCTGAACCTGTTTCATACGCTCTTCGAAGTTCGGTTTTGCTATTTAGGATAATTCCTTCAGTTGGAAAGTCTGGTCCTTTGATATATTTCATCAATGAAGTGACCGTTTGTTTAGGTTCATCTATCATTGAGATCAGAGCTGAGAACACCTCGTGTAAATTATGACTAGGAAAAGAACAGGCCATTCCTACTGCAATCCCTGAAGATCCGTTAATCAACAAATTAGGAATGCGGGATGGTAATACAACCGGTTCCTTTAAGGTGTTATCGTAATTGGCAAGAAAATCCACTGTGTTTTTTTTAATATCACTAAGAAGGAAAGCGGTAATAGCTGTTAGTCGTCCTTCCGTATAACGATATGCCGCCGGAGAATCTCCGTCCATCGACCCAAAGTTTCCCTTCCCGTCAACCAACGGATATCTCATTGAAAAATCTTGCGCCATCCTTACCATGGATTCGTAAGTAGAGGAATCTCCATGTGGATGATATTTACCCAAAACTTCGCCAATAATTTTTGCGGATTTAACATGTTTGCTCGCTGCATGCATTCCCATGCTCTCCATTGCAAACAAAATTCTACGATGTATGGGCTTTAGACCGTCACGCACATCGGGCAGAGAGCGAGAAACGATGGTTGAAAGAGCATAAGTTAGAAACCTATTTTCAAGCTCCTCTTGCAGTTCTGATGCTTTTTCTGGCCTCATTATTTCTTAAATTAAATGGATTATTTGTTTTGAAAAAAAGACTTCAAGACTTGACGTTTTGGAATAGCGATCTTATTTAGATGCAGGGAGTGATTTAACACATGATATCCATTCAAAAACCTTATTTTTCAATAGGTTTTATCAATACATACATTTATTTCTAATTTTTATTCTATTTTAAGGCTACAATATTTTGTACATGCAATTTAACTATATACAATATATAGTATCTTAAAGCAAGTAATTTCAAGGACTAAACTGATTTTGCCATCTTTAACGATAAACAGTTTTTGGTTATTTAAAATCCTTTGAGAATTAGGTTCATCCCAAGAAAGCCGGATGAAATCCATAATAAACATTTGGATTAGCCGACTTTAGGTATTCTTATAAGATTTCCCGGAATTGAATGTTAAATCCGGTGGTTTTACATTTGAGGAGCTATTATGTCTGACCCAAAATTGCAGGAAAAAATTATAGATGCGCTTAAGACTGTTCAAGACCCAGATCTACATAAAGATATAGTGAGCTTGGGTTTTGTTAAAAACATAGAGTTGGATGGAGGAAAAGTAAAATTTGATGTCGAGTTGACAACACCCGCTTGCCCGGTAAAGGAGCAATTAAAATCGGAATGTGAAACTAAGGTTCAGGCTATTGAAGGGATAGATAGTGTTAATGTCAATATGACAGCTGTAGTTCGACCCACCCAACACAGTCAACCGGTTCTAACGGGAGTAAAAAATATTATTGCTGTAGCAAGTGGAAAAGGAGGAGTAGGCAAATCCACGGTCAGCACTAATCTTGCAATTGCTTTGTCAATGACAGGAGCAAAAGTGGGACTGATGGATGCCGATATTTACGGACCCAGTATTCCACAAATGATGGGTATCCCCATAAGCTCCCCAAAAGTTGCCGAGGAAAATAAATTTTTCCCTCATGAAAAGTATGGATTGAAAGTGGTATCCGCTGCATTTCTAACTAAACAGGGGCAACCTTTAATGCTTCGCGGCCCCATGCTAGGCGGCATAATTCAGCAGTTTCTTCAAAACGTGGAATGGGGAGAGTTGGACTATCTGGTTATAGATTTACCTCCTGGAACAGGAGATGTGCAATTGACATTGACTCAAAAGGCACCACTTTCCGGAGCAGTAGTCGTAACCACTCCGCAGGAAGTAAGTCTAATCGATGCTGACAAAGGTGTGAAAATGTTTCAACAGGTAAAAGTTCCATTACTGGGAATCGTTGAAAATATGAGCTATTTTGTCTGTGATGGCTGTGATAAGAAACATACAATTTTTAAAGAAGGCGGCGGAAAAAATCTAGCTGACACTTTTCAGATACCGCTTCTTGGCAAAGTTCCTATTATACCAGAGGTTGTTGAGGGCGGTGACTCAGGTGTCCCAATAGTTATGGGAGATGCCGAGTCTCCTGCCAGTCAAGCTTATAAAGAATTGGCAGGCCAAGTAGCAGCTCAATTAAGCATCAACCAATCTAAAGATGATACCGTGGATGCTTCTTTTGAATTAGCTTGGAAAAGCTAGCTTTTGAGTTAACCGTTAAACATACAAACTTAAAATTAGATCACTGGTTATGACAGTTCCGGTCCCCAAAAATATTAAACAAGTTAACGAAACCACACTTGGGATTTCATGGAATGATGGTCATGAATCGGAGTATCCCGTAAAAAA
>CAYYIR010000079.1:0-2123 GCA_964471995.1 uncultured Nitrospina sp.
TAGCCCATTCAGAATTTAAAATCATGTTTATAGATCAGGTTAGCATCTCTGTAAAAGCAGGGGATGGAGGGGATGGTTGTTGCAGTTTCCGAAGAGAAAAATATATCCCTCTGGGTGGCCCGGATGGTGGTGATGGTGGGAAAGGCGGAGATGTAATCTTGAAAGTAGATAATAACCTTACAACACTTATTGATCTGCGTTACAAGAAACTTTATCAGGCAGAAAATGGTAAGCCGGGAAAAGGAAGCGAAATGACCGGTAGAAGCGGCAAAGCTCTCACTATAAGCCTCCCTCTAGGAACATTAGTCAAAAATGAAGAAACCGGTGAATTGTTGGTTGATCTAAAAGAATCAGGCCAGCAATTTGTAGTCGCCGAGGGTGGGCGTTACGGACAAGGAAATGCTCGTTTCAAAACTCCCACCAATCGAGCCCCTAAAAAATTTGGTAAAGGAAAGCAAGGGGGCGCCTGCCGACTTTTTTTAGAGCTAAAATTACTCGCCGATGTAGGCATTATAGGATTTCCCAATGCTGGAAAATCTACTTTGATATCTCGCATTTCAAATGCCCGCCCAAAGGTAGCGGGGTATCCTTTTACTACTCTAATTCCAAACCTAGGTATTGTAAAACTGGATGAGGGCGAGTCGTTTGTTGCTGCTGATATCCCCGGAATAATAGAAGGGGCTCATAAAGGAAAAGGTTTAGGTCATCAGTTCTTGCGTCATATAGAGCGTACCCGTCTTCTTCTTCATTTGATCGATTTTTCTGATGACAACCCTGAGGATATTTTAGACAGATACCACAAGTTGCAATTGGAGTTAAAGGCTTTTAGTCAGAGCCTTTTTTTAAAGCCACAAATACTCGTGGCCACAAAAATGGATGATCCTAAATCTATGGAAAATCTAGAAAAAGTAAAGTTATCCATAAATGATATAAATCCTTTATTCTATGCGATTTCATCGGTGACAGGGGATGGGATTGAAAGGCTGTTGTGGAAAATTAAAGAATATTTAGCTACAGATAAGGAATAGAAAGCAGAAACGGAGTTTTGATATTTTTAGTATTAGTCAATTAATTATTTAATCAAAAAGTCCTTAAATTTAATTTTCTTTACTCTGCTGTTGCCTTCGATTTTTTTGTTGTAAGCGATTTTTAAACTTTTTTGTAGTTTTTCTTTTACATAAAGAATATCGTTGTAGAACTTTCTGTTTAAAAATTTTTCAACAGTTTGTACGGTTATTTCTTCAAAAAGGGGTAGACCATTCTGTAAAACTTTTGCTCCGGCTTCGTTATCACAAGTTATTTCTAATGTGAAACTTAGAACTCGGATGTCGTTAGCGTCAAAAGCAACTGGCATTATGGTTGCCAGTTTTACCACCTTAGCTTGAGGTGTGAGGGCAGCTTTTAAATCTGCAGTGTTTTCTTCGACCACCTCTAAATTCTTTTCAGATTCAGATAAAGCATCTGATTTTTTCAGCTCTTGTGCAACTTCAGATTTAGCATCTTCCTCGGTTGCACCCATAATATCAGGTTGCTGTATTTCTTTTGTTTGATCTTTTGAAGGTTCAGATTCTTTTTCTGAATCTATAGATTCTTTTTCAGGTGCCGATGTTTTACTTTCTTCCTTTTTCGGTGTTAAGCCTTCAGGTACTTCGGTTTTGGTTTTCTCTACTTCCGCTAATTCGGAAGGTGCAAAGGTTTGTATTGCAAAATAGATCCCTCCTGCTGTCAATAAAATGCCCAAAACGCCTCCAGCCAACATCATTTTGCCCGTCTTAGTAGCAGGAACCGAGATGGGGCCAATTTTTATTCTCTTATCTTCTTCGTTGTCGTCATCAGGATAATCATCTTCGGAATCTTCTAGTTCAGCAGCAGCGATGTCCTCTTCTTCATCTTCTGCTTCTTCACTTTTTGTTTCTTCATCGTTTTTTTCTTCTGTTGAACCGTCCTCCTTGGCTTCCTGATCCTCAAAAGCTTCTTCCCACTCATTTTCTTCGCTAGTTTCTGAGGCAACCTCTTCCGTTTCGACTTTTTCTACAACATTTTCAGCTTCGTCCTCATCATCCTCGTCATCCTCATCGTCTTCGGATTCTTCTCCTGAAGCAGTATCCTCTTCTTCAGCCAAG
>CAYYIR010000079.1:2223-8800 GCA_964471995.1 uncultured Nitrospina sp.
TTATCCTTACCGCTGATAACATCGTCCAGAATACTGTCGAGTTCCGAGTCTGGATCTGGTTCTTTTTTGTTTTCGCTATCTTCGGACATATGTTTATTGCAATTACCAAAGGGTTTTATATCATCGTTGTAAGCTTACAACTTATTGATTTTAAATGAATTAAAACTTAAAGTATATTTTTTTATCGTTTTAAAATAATCTGTTTTAAATATTTTCATCTATTTTTTTAGTTTTTGGTTAACTAAATTGGCAATCCAATCTCTATTTTAATATAATAAACCCGTTTTTAAATAGCACTGCTGCTTATTTATTTTTCTTCCTCAAAAAGGGTGTCTGGTCCGATTATCCTGTCCATTCAAAACCTATAAAACCTTTCAGAGAAAGACATTTAAGGTTTCCCGATTTATAATCCGATAAGATAAGAATGACGTCTAACAAGGCATTAACAAAAATAATCCCGGTTTTTTTGATCCTAACGTTTACTGGGTACTTTACGGGTAAAACCGCTCATTACGTTAGTGGTTTGTCGCCATTCTTTTATGGCTTAGCCCGTGTGGAAATGACGGCTTTTGGACAAGCTAAAGCGTCGCGTCGGGTTAAAGAACAAGATTATGATGACCAAGTACGAAACCGAATTAAAAAAGTAATTTCCAAGTATCACACAGGCCTTGATGAAAAAAATGAAGTACAGATTTCGGAATGGATACTTGCAGAAAGCAAGAAGTACGGTTATGACCCTCTTTTTTTAACAGCGTTAATAATAACGGAAAGTTCTTTCTATAATTGGGCCAAATCCAACCGGGGTGCTCGTGGGTTGATGCAATTGAAGCCTGCTACTGCATTTGCTTTAGCCTCCGAAACCCGTCTGAAATGGAAGGGAATCAGGACTCTTTTTGATCCTGAGAAAAATATTGCTTTAGGAGCGTATTATCTAAATAAGATGGAAGCTCGCTTTGGCAATCTAAACCTTGCACTTGAAGCTTATAATCATGGCCCTTCGCGGTTGAGGAAATATCTTCGAAAGGGTTACCAACCTAAACGCTATTCAAGAAAAGTCTTAAAAAACTATAGAAAGATACGTTTCCAGCCGATTTAGGGCGGGTTGTTTAATTTTTGGAAAGGTACCCGTATAAAGGAAGCGGATATGGAGGAACAACTAAAAGTTTTTATTGCAAAACTTCTGCTAGAAAGTTGTAAAAATACCAGCTTATTTTTTGTATTTTTACTTGTGATACTGGCCGGTTGTTCCCATGTCGAAGTTGAGCAAGCTTTTAAGGGGAATTTTCGTCCTGGAAAAGCTAATAAGGTTATTGGTGAATATTGCCAAAGCTGTCACATACACCAAGATTTTGATCCGCTTCTTCATGTTGCAAAGATACGCGATTTCTACAAAAGCCCTGTTTTTAGAAAAGCTCGGGAATGCAGAACCTGCCATTATATTGAAAAGCGTTGGATGTATAACCAACATAAGCGAAAAACAAGGATGCCGGCTGATGCAAATAGGGGAAAGTTTAGAAAGTTTGAAAAAAAAGAAATAAGCCGGTTGAGAAAGAGTTAGATTCTTAAATTGAGTTTTATTAAGCGTTAGCTGTGAAAGAAAATACTTCTTCAATTGCAAAAAGATTAGTGTGTTTCGAGAAATAGAAATATTGACGACCTGACGCAGTACCTTACATTAATTTCAATTGCAAAAATTCATACGCCCAATCAAATTAATTTATCCGAATCCCTTTTTATTACTAATAAATAAGAGACAGTGGATAAGATAGTTATAAGGTGCTATCGCCAATTTCCGAGATACTAAGATTTTTCATTTTTATAGAGGATTTTTTGCGATCTGAAGTTAAGCAGATCTCATAATAAAAGTTGTTTTAGGAAAAAGTCTAGCAGGACATGCCAAAGCCATTCTGGACCCATTTATTTTTAGATCTTGGAAGTGGGGTTTGTTGCTATTGGCTTGGCAAGTTATTGAAAGTTAAGTGAAAAATAGGCCCGGGAGAATGGTGTCTTTTAAGGAGTTTAACAGTTTAGGAAGTTTAAAGGGGCTTTTAAAAACCAGAAAATTTAGTTTGGATAATACGAATACCTAAAGAAAAAGGTTTCAGTTTTAAAAGAATTAGTGATCAAGGTTTAAAAAAAAACCGCCCGAATTTTCACCGGACGGTTTTTTCAAAATTGCAGTGATCTGTTTTATTAATTACAAAGAATTTTTTAGGGTTGGTGCAGGTTTAAATCCTACTGTTTTACTTGCCTTGATTTTAATTTCTTCACCTGTTTGAGGATTTCGACCTTTTCTTGCTTTTCTAGATCTTACTGTGAATGTTCCGAAGCTTGGGTAGGCAAAACGCTTTTCCTTCTTAATGGCTTTTGAAATGTTTTCAAAAGCAGCGTCTACTACATCACCTGCCAACCTTTTTGTTAAGTCGTCATCTTTACAGGTTTTGATCACCGCATTAATCAGCTCATCTTTTGTCACGTTGAATCCTCCTCTCCAGAGAACAAAGTCTTTTTAAAGTCTTTTTAAAATATACCGCGCAATTATATGAGACCAGTAAGAAAAGTCAAACAAAAAAAAATTGACTGCCTATATTTTAATCAGTCCTGGCGCGAGATATCGACTATCTTCATTTAAATATGATAAAATACCCTATTAAAATCAAGAAGAATTATAAATAAAAGGACAAAAATAAGTTTCGTAAAATAATTTTTTTTAAAGAATTTAAAGTGCTTTATCTGCAATTTTGGGAGGTGTTATGGCTTTATTAAAAATAGCCAAGCTGGGAAATCCAGTATTAAGGCAGGTAGCTAAGCCTGTAGAATTGAATGAATTGGTTAACCCAGATAGCGGTTTACAGGAACTTATTGATGACATGATCGAAACAATGCATCATGAAGGGGGTGTTGGGCTTGCGGCTCCTCAGGTAAATCGTTCCATTCAAATTGTAGTGCTGGAATACGCCGAAAATGAAAGATATCCAAATGAGGTATCTATACCCCTTACTGTTCTGGTTAACCCTGTGCTATCCGAATACAGTAAAGAAACAGAAGAGGGGTGGGAGAGTTGCTTGAGTTTAGTGGATTTTCGTGGATTGGTGTCAAGATCCACTAGCGTTAAGCTAGATGCCTATGACAGGCAGGGAAATAAAACCCATAAAACAGTTTCAGGTTTTGAAGCGGTAGTATTACAGCATGAAATTGATCATCTCAAAGGCTTTGTTTTTATCGATCGAATGAAAGATTTTAAGCAACTTTCATATCAGGAAGAGTTTGAAAAATTCTGGTTAAAAAAAGAAAACTCGCTCTCAACATAAATAATATCTTGGGTGAACCATGGAAGAGGAAATCCTGCATCTATATCAGGAGCCTGCTATAGGTGCTTCTTATAGTAATACCTATGGCGAAGAAAATATCCATAATCTATTAAAAAAGTACCGCAGCCTTGATAATGCAGGCATGAAACAGATGATGAAGATGGTAGTCAATTTTTCGCAATCTACCGATCTTGCTACTTCATTCGTTTCGGTTGGGGTTCTTCATGCCTTAGGAGAAAATGAAGGGGTAGCAGAGGCATATAGATGGGCTAATACCCAAGAAGATGCACAACGGATTATCAATCATTTTGATATTGGGAAATCAGTAGCAGATTATTTTTCCACCTCTTGACCCTGTTTTTCTATTTGTTTTTCTTGAGCCATAGGTAAGGGATTAAACCCACTCGGGTCGATGGGACAAACTGAACTCACTAAATGCTCTGGTTGCAATTGTTTGCGAATGACAACTAGAAACCCAGTCCAGAATAAACCGGAGATGGTTACTAAAACTGCCATCGCGAAAGCCACCTGATGGGAAGTAAGCCCCAAACCGTCTATTGCAAAGCCCACTCCCCAATTGCTGATCCCCATGACTAAAGTCATGACAGCAAGCTCAAAACTAAAAATCCTTCCCAGATATCTATCAGGAGTTGATAAATGAATCAGTGATGAACTAAATACCCAAATGATCGATCCAAATAGAGTTGCTGCTGCTACACCTAACGATAAAGTTAGCAGATTTGATGAGCTTCCTATAAATAAATAGGAAAATGCTTTTAAAAAGAATGCTGCTGCAATTGACCAATTTAGAACAGTTGTAGTTTCTCCAAATAACTTTTTGACTAGTAATGGTCCAACTGCAGCACCAAGCCCACGTGCTGAATAGAGAATTCCTACTCCTAAAGAAAGCATAGCAGGTTTGGTAACGATCTGACTGGCCATCAAAGGGATTAAGGTCATAATTCCTCCAGTCACAGCTAATCCAGATTTTAATAAACTTAAAACCAATACCACAGGTTTTTTTCTGAGGAAATTCATAGCATCAGTCAATTCCTGGAAACCATTTTTCTTTTTGGGGTTTTTGTCAGGCTTTGTAACGGAAGGAATTTTAGATATAAACCAAGCGGAAATTAAAAAGGTGCAGGCATCTACAATAAAAGCTACCCGAATTCCAAAAAGACTTACAACTACCCCTCCAAGAGCCGCGCCAAAGGCCAACATGACCGACCAGGTAGATCCGCTGAGAGCGTTAGCCGTTACCAGATGCTCTTTGGGTACCAGCGAAGGGATGATGGCACTTCTGGCAGGTTCAAAGAAGCCGGATAAAGAAATTTCTATAATAACCAACGCATAAATAAACCACAATGTACTTTGATCTTCAATTAAAAGAAACCCGAGCACGACAACGAATCGCAATAAATCGCTTGAGATCATAACCACTTTTCGATCGATTCGGTCTACCATGACACCTGCAATGGGACTAATTAGAACAATGGGCAGTAGTTTTGCCATCATGGCTCCCGCCATAGCCATGCCGGAATCACTGAGTTTTAGAATCAGGGCATAAATTGCTATGCTGTTTAACCAGTCTCCCAACTCGGATACCACTTGCCCGAACCAGAGATTGCGAAAAGGTTTGTTTTTTCGTAATAGTTGGAGGTATCCAATAGTATTTTTATTTTGCATGGGGTTTTTTTCGGAGACTTTTTTGAAAGGGTAAGGTTAATTTTTTAAATTATAGTAATCAGCAAGCGATAAATCTGCAACTGGAATTCATTTCCGAGGTCTGGTATGTTTAAAGCATACATTTAATTTGAGTGAATTATGGAAGATACTGAGCCAATACTTCAAGAAATTGAGGATTCAAAAGAAAAATTAATCAGCCGAATTTCTTTATGGGTATCTCTTATCCTGACTACCGTAGTGGTTATTTGGTATTACAACGATAACCCACCTGACTCTCCCGCGGTTGTTAAAATGCGAGTTTTCTTTAAAGAAAATAATCGTGATGTCATGACGTTTATCGATCTGCCGCGTAACGAAATGATTGCCTTTGCGTACAAAAAAAAGCACCCATTTTATTTGAAATATGTAAACGCATCTGAATCAGAAAAAGCAAAACTAAAAGCACTAATTCATATATCTACGGATTTCACTCCTAACCAATATTGGTTCAACTTGTTTTTTGCTTGGGTTATATTTTTCACGACTTTCTGGTTTATTGGATTAATGGCAGAAGCCTGCATAATACTAATGCGGAGGAACTCGGAATCGAGAATCAAAAAATATAAACTGGAACAAGAGCAGATGGAGCGAGAACAAGAAATTAAAAGCCCTCCCAAGTAAAAATATTTTTATCCCCAAGCAACTTCATATTTATATTTCCTATTGGTTATTTATAAGGTTTTTTCTTAATAAAAAAGAGTGTTTTTTTTGCACATACAATGAAGTTAGAATTTTGGCAAAACCTCATGCAAATGGATTAGGGGTAGAGTAAAATATAGGTATGGATATTAATCAAATTAGGTTTACAGCCTTTCTCAGTATATTTTTACTGATGCTGGCATTAGAGTCTTTTATTCAAAGACATCCCACTGTCGACTCAAAAAAAAATAGGTTGAAAACCAACCTCGCACTAACAGGCATAGATATTTTAGCCGTACGATTAGTATTCGGGACAGCTGCCGTGGGTGCGGCTCAATTTGCAGGGAACAATGGGTGGGGACTTTTTAATTACTTGAATTGGCCGCAGTGGCTAGAAATCTTTGCGGTTGTAATTTTTCTGGATTTGATGATTTATATCCAGCATATTTTGGTTCATGTGGTTCCATTTTTCTGGCAGTTTCATGTAGTCCATCATTCGGATTTGGACTTGGATGTTTCTTCGGGACTAAGGTTTCACCCTATTGAAATTTTAGGTTCCATGCTGTTTAAAATTGGCCTGGTTTTTGCTTTGGGTCCGTCACCTCTGGCTGTGGTAATCTTTGAGGGTATATTGAATGGAATGGCACTGTTTTCTCATTCAAATATTACTCTGCCAGAGGAACTAGATCGTATTTTACGGTTTTTTATTGTGACACCGGATATGCATCGAATTCACCATTCAATAGAAAAAATGGAGACCAATGCCAATTTTGGCTTTAACCTTTCTATTTGGGATAGATTCCTTGGGACATATATTCATAATGCAAAAAAGGAACAACCAAAAATCATTGTTGGTGTGAACCAATTTAGAATTGGCGAGGAATTATCACTAAAAAAGTTAT
>CAYYIR010000080.1:0-8751 GCA_964471995.1 uncultured Nitrospina sp.
TTCCATGCCCGACTTAATGTTGTTGAGCATCTGATGCACAATGAGGATGGCGTTATTAACAACGATTCCTGCTAAGATAACCACTCCTAATTGCGTTAAGATATCGAATGTAATCCAGTTCCACCCTTCCACCATAGCCTGTGCATTGGGGACATTCCATTCATCGAGAATACTTTTTATATTTCCACGCTGATACCAATTGTTCCAGGCAATTCCCAGAAAAGAACCAGATACAGCCAACACAACGGTTAGCATAACAATGAAAGGTCTGATAAAAGAAGAGAATAAAGCTACTAGAAGAAGGTAAATAAATCCTAAGGCATAAACAAAACTTGTCGCCAAAGATTTTTCAGTAGAAGCTAATTCATCGGCCGACCCACCAATGCGCAATCCAAATTTTTCATTTAAGGTTAATCTTGTGGGAACCAATACATTTTCCTCCACACGGTCGATGACTGTTTGCATCGGCATATCTTTTCTCACTTGAACACGAAGTTTAATCGCCCGTTCTGTGCCAATATGATCAATCCTTGCTGGTCCAGCATCAATCTCTATATTCGTTAGATGACCGAGATGCGTCATTAGATTCTCGTCCGTCCAAACAGGAAGGGAACGATAGTCCTCCAAGCCTAATTTATGATCATCTTTTTTCTGCACCAAAACAAAATCGATGGGCTCTCCATTATCATTGAATTCGCCCAGATATTTTCCTGCATTGAGTGATTCGACAATATCTCCAATTTCCTGCATACCCATATTCAAGCGTGCCGCATCTTCCCTCCTTGGTAAAAAACGAAGTTCTGGATTACCAAATTTAAATTCCGGTCTTACAGAATGCACTCCATCAATACCTGAGATTTTTCCTATCAAACTCAACGCAATGTCTTTCAATTTGAAAATTTCGGGTCCGGTTATCTCCACTTCAAACGTTTTATCTGCCGAACGAAAAATAGGACGTTGCACGGCAAATGCAAAACGGTAACCAGGAATGGCAAAAATTTCCCGGCCCATTTCATTTGCCTTAACAGCCATTTTTATTTCACCACGCTGGCCTTGCGCCAACTCCTTTTCGATGATGGCTCCGCCACCATTAAATCGTGGAGAAAAAACCAAGAAATTTCGATTCACATCTTCCATGTTTACAATCTTCTTTTCATACTCAGCAAGATACTTCATATTGGTTTCTGCCGGAGTACCTGCGACAGGCTCAATGAGCATGAACACCATGTTGGTGTTTCCATAGGGAAGATAATCTTTTTTAGGTAGCGTCTGACCGCTGTACCAAAGTATCCAACAAACTCCCCCAAGAATCCCGAGACGGAAAATAAGGCTAACAGGGGAATGGCAAAGAACCTGTTTCATAAGGCCAGAATAGACATTGCTAATACCTTTGCCCAATAACACCACGGGTCGCAGCAGGGTTCGATGGATAATTCCAGGCCTATACTCTTCTCCCGGTTTTAACCGAATCAATAGGGTCGTCAAAGTAGGAATTATCGTCACAGATACTATTAATGACAGAGCAATACAACCGCTGATGGTAATTGCAATATCGCGAAACATTTGTCCAGCTTCTTCTTCAATAAAAACAATGGGTATAAAAACCGCAAGGGTTGTCAAGGTAGAAGCCAGTACCGCACCCCAAACTTCAGAAGCTCCATCATAAGCAGCTTTAAAAACCCCTTTTTTCATTGTCAGATGACGATAAATATTTTCCAGCACTACAATCGAGTTATCGACTACCATCCCTACGGCAAAAGCCATTCCGGCCAGCGAAATAATATTAATGCTGCGGTCAAAAATTTTCAGTACGATGAACACCGATACAAGACTGACTGGAATACTTATCGCTACAATTAGTAACGACCTAACCGAACCAAGAAAGACTAATAAAACCGTGACGGCAAGAATCGCACCAAGACCTAAATTGGATTTCACCAGACGCATGGCTTCATCGATGTAATCCACATCCTTATAAACAATTTTCAGTTTAAGCGGCAGTCCTCGATTCAAAAGTTCCTTGTTTAATTCTGCAACTTTCAGAGCCGCTAAGTTACACGTCTCAACAACATTGGCACCTGCCTTACGAATAACCCCAAACGCATTCGACAATTTTCCACTGATACGAACCAACGAGTCAGTTCGCTGAAAACCATCTACCACCGTGGCAAAATCTCGAATCCTTATCGTCTTGTCCCCATCCCGCTTGACAACCGTATCCAAAATATCTTTGGGATTTAGAAATTCACCGAGCCCACGAACCGTATAGGAACGATCCTCTTCATCATGAAATCCCGCACGAGTGTTTTGGTTTTCTTTCGTAAGACGGTCAATCACTTCCTTATAAGTCACGTGTAAACGAGCCATACTATAAGGGTCAAACTCGACCCGCATTTCCCTATCCTCACCACCGAAATGCCAGACATCAGCAATGCCTTTAACCCTTCTAAAGGCAGGAACAATAATATCTTCGCCGATCTTGTACATATAGTTCTGATCTAGGTCGGGCATTTTTTCATTGGGCTTGTCAAAAACAATCCACATTATTGGACTGGAGTTATCACTAGATATAGAACGGAGAGTAGGTTTATCTGCATTAACAGGCAGATCCTTCACTTGCTGTAATTTATTGTTAACATCCAAAACAGCGAGATCTTTATCAATGCCCCATTCGAATTCCAGGTTGATGGTACTTAATCCATGCTGACTGGTAGAAGTCATCTTCTTCATACCCTCTACAGACTCAAGTTGATCTTCAAGCCGACGAGTAATATTGCGCTCCACTTCGTTGGGTGACAATCCGATATATTCCGTTCTAACTTCGATTTGTGGTTTGTCCACGGTTGGAGTCAATTGCCTGGGTAGGACTTGAAAACACAAAGTTCCGATGACCAGAGCCATCACAATAATAACTGTGACCGTGTGGTAGTTGCGAATGGATTGATCTATGAACTTCATCAGGTTTCCGGATTATTTTTAGAAGATTTCCCAGAGTTTTTGTTAGATTCGCTGTTTTTAGATGCAGAGCTAAAAGGAGTTTCTGTTTTGGGCTTGGGATTTGTCAAAAATACTTTTGCTCCCGGAAACACAGCTCCCGATCCTCTTAAAATCAAATCGGTATCGGCATTCAATTGACGCGTAAAGTCTTTTACTTCTACAAAACCATCGTGTTCTTTAAAAGCTTTCACAGGAACTAGGTGTGCTTTTTTATTTTTTACTATATAAACCACTGTCCCTTGCTCTGAAATCACCAGAGAAACTGAAGGCACATGAAGGATATTTTTGCGGACACCAAAATTTAAAGTGCTCACCAAAGTCAAACCTGGGAACATCGCTGGATTAGGGTCGGGAAGGTCGATCTGTACTTTGATATTTCCTGAATAAATATTTGCGTCAGGAATCACACGAATAAGTCGTTGTAGTTTTCGTTGGTACTTGAACTTAAAATCTAATTCTTTTGTGAAAAAAGTTGCGGCCTTTAGTTTTTTTAGTTTATTACGATAGCTCTGGGGAACTTCGAGAACCGCTTTCAATCTGGATGAACCAATCATTCTAACAATTGCTGTACCCGAATCTGCTATGGCCCCCCGCTCTATTTCCTTGGAAATAATAACGCCATCAAAGGGAGCCAGAATATTTACCTTGGAAAGATTTAATTCAGCAATTGCAACCTGCTTTCGAATGGCTTGTAATTCTGTCTCCAATTTTTCAATATCTTCTGAGCGAGATTTTAATCCTGCAGCCTGTTCTGCTTGACTCGCTATCAACAACTCTTTTGCACGGCGTATTTTATCTTTTGCTGAATCCAGGGAAGATTGAGCTAGAACTTTTTGCTCAACCAATTTTTTTGTTCTATCCAACTCAATTTTCGCAAGATCGAAAGCACTTTGTGCCGCCCTTGTTTGGGCTTGCAATCGATCCTTATCTTCCTGGCGCAGCCCGGCCTGAGACTTTTTATATTCTTTCTGTGCACCAGAAAGATCCGCGCGTAACCTTTCTAATGTCAATTCATATTCCCTGGGATCAATTTGTGCAACCAGATTACCCGCTTTCACCTTCATGCCTTCTTCTACTGCTATGCTTGCCACTCTGCCGCGAATTTCTGAAGTAATAGTCACTCTTTGTTCCGCTTGAATATTGCCAACTGCACGAACTTCATCTGCAATATCCATATAAACCACTTTCCCAACCTGCACTGGAAGTGCAAATTCCTTCTTTTCGACCTTTGACTTTTCTTTCTCAGTTGGAACACAAGAAGATAAAATCAATAAAAGAAGAATAAGGGAAACAACCCATTTGTTATTCAATTTTCTGATATAATTCTCCACCGTTACATGTTCTAAATTTATTTTATTACAAATACTTAGGTTTATTTAGTTACTATTCTATAGTAAAAAAAGGGCTTTAACACATCCATGTCTTCCTACCCTTCCGAGGAATTCGACTATCAATTACTGGACACAGGTTCATTCCAAAAACTGGAACAATTTGGTCCACATCGGTTTTGCCGTCCTGCACCTCAGGCGCTTTGGCCGAAGTCCCTCCCAAAATCTGAATGGAGCACTGCAGAAGGAGAATATAAATATTTCAAAGGCAAAGATACCGGAGGTGAATGGAAATTATTTACTAAACTTCCTGAAAACGGATGGCAGATCAAATTCCAGCATCTCATTTTCAAGATACAACCAACTGGATTTGGCCATATAGGAATTTTTCCCGAACAAGCCCCCAATTGGCTTTGGATCATGGACCAGCTTAAATTACTTAACGGCAAAGAAATCAAAGTACTTAACGTTTTCGGTTATACCGGGGCTAGTACCCTCGCGGCAGCTTCGGCTGGTGCCCATGTCACCCATTTAGATGCCTCAAAAGCTTCCGTTAATTGGGCTCGGCAAAATTTAGAACTGTCTGGTCTTGGCGACCGGCCAGTACGTTGGATTGTCGAAGATGCTATGAAATATATGCAAAGAGAGCATCGTCGAGGCAACAAATATGATGCAATTATTATGGATCCCCCATCATTTGGACGCGGGCCAAAAGGGGAAGTGTGGCAGATAGAAGACAAACTTTCCGAGTTCATGCAAGCGTGCCAACATATTCTCAGTGACTCAGCCGTTTTCCTGCTTTTCACCACGCACTCACCTGGCTTTTCTTCCCTGACATTGGAAAATATGCTTAGAACTTATCTCCCCTTCACTCAACAAGGCAAATTTGAAACAGGAGAAATGTTCATTCCCGATAATTCTTCTGGACTCAACCTCCCAAACGGATTCTTCTGCCGCTGGCAAATAACCAGGTAGTTCGATCGTTTTATCTGCCTTACGGTTAGTGGTGAAAATCTAAGGTATAATGATTAAAAACCAACCTTTTTAATAATTTTAAGAATGGCTTTTTATAAATATTTAAAATCTCACGCGGAAAAGAATCCTAATTCTTCCGCCATAATTGAGGGTGACTGCACGATTTCCTATAAAGAATTTTGTGTCCAAATAGAGTCTTTTGCTTCGGCCGTTTCAGAATTACCTCTCAACGCAAAAAGTAAGGTAGGCCTTTTGTGTTTGAATCAGAAAGAATATCTCATCGCCTTGTTTGGCTCCTTATTAAAGGGAATTCCTGTTATCCCCTATAATTTTCTTTTGAAGCCAGAAGATCTGGCATTCATAACAAAGGATGCGTTTATAGATATACTCATCATCGATTCCGCTTTTGTAAAACCTGAGATTATTCCGTTTTTTAATTTTTTTCCGAACAAAATACTAATTGGTTCAACTGAGCCCAATCAAGTTGGTGAAGGAACACAGCGATTTGAAGATTTTTTAAAATGCGGAACGAAAGAAAACGCATTTGTAAAACACAAACGAGAAACGGGAATTCCGGATGTCATCCTTTACACTTCCGGTACCACCGCCAAACCAAAAGGGGTAATGCTTAACGAAGATCAATTTGATGAAAATTGTACTGGTTTTTTGGAACATCTGAATATTACCCCTGATGATAGTGCCATCGTTGCACTGCCATTGTTCCATTCTTTTGGCAATATTATGGCTCTGGTATTTTGCAGAGTCGGCGCCACCTTGATTCTTCTCAAGCAGTTTCAACCTAAATCCATTCTGGCTTCCATCGCAATTCATAAAGCGACTTTTCTTCCTCTTGTACCGACTATTTATTCTCTTCTTCTCGACCTTTATGCACGCGGAGGTTATGACGTTTCTTCTTTGCACACTTGTATCTCGGGTGGGGCAGCGTTACCGAAAGCTCTTTTAAAAAAAGTAGAGGAGGTTTTGAGTGTCACGGTTATTGAGGGTTATGGGCTTACTGAAACATCTCCAGTTATAGCGGTCAACAGGATGAGTGATGGAAGTGTCCCTGGTTCTGTAGGACCGGTATTACCAAATGTCGAATTAAAAATTGTTGATGAATCAGGATCAGTAGTTCCGCGTGATCAAGTTGGAGAAATTCTTGTTCGTGGCAAGACAGTTATGAATGGCTATTGGAATCGTATTACTGAAACTAAAGAAATAATCCAAAAAGATGGCTGGCTTAAAACGGGCGACCTAGGTCATCTGGATAAAAATGGAAGACTTTATATTTCTGCAGGAAGGAAAAAAGATATCATCATCCGCGCGGGGGAAAACATATCACCTCTTGCTATCGAAAACGCGTTGATGAATCATCCTGCTCCGGCTGAAGTTGCGGCGGTTGGTATCACGGATGATCGATTAGGAGAAAAAGTGAAAGTCTGTATTGTTTTGCGAGAAGGCGCTGACGCAACGGAGAAAGAACTAAAAGAGTTCTGCAGAAAAAATCTGCCCGCATTTATGACTCCCGATTTAATCGAGTTTCACGAGTCATTTCCTAAAACGGCAACGGGGAAAATAATTAAAGACCAGTTGAAATAAAAAAGAAGACCATTTAATTCAAAGAAAACTAAAAATTTGGCTCCACCCAGCCCCCTCCTTATAAAGGGAGGGGTCTTGACTGAAAACCTTTGGGGTTTTACAGCTTATATAGGACGATCAACTCGCGCAACGGAACCCGAAAAGGTCAATCCGGTAATCTACTACAAAACCTTTCCTGGCTGCAGACCTTTGACTGTCCGCGTTGCTTGCCCAAGATCCTCCACGAAGCACTTTTCGAACCCCTCCACCTTTTCTATCAGAAGGATTTGTGCGTTCTGGTCCTTTAGGATCATCTTTAGGGCTATTCTTATAATACTTGTCATCCATCCAATCCGCCGTCCATTCGTATACGTTTCCCGCCATATCATGAAGACCCCATGGATTAGCCTGGAATGACCCTACTGGAGCGGTACTGGGAAATCCATCAGAAACATTTTTTGCACTGATATTCATGTCACAGGTACTATCACACAAGTTGGATTTGCCGTTTTTGAAATCATTTCCCCAGTAATATTCAGTGGTCGTCCCGGCACGTGCCGCATATTCCCATTCTGCTTCCGTGGGCAAACGTTTTCCTGCTTTTCGACAAAAATCTTTTGCCTCATGCCAAGTCACCCTTTCAACAGGTCTATCAGCACCCTTAAATCGTGCTGGATTATGACCCATATAAGCTTGAAACTGCCTCTGGGTAACTTCGTGCTTATCAATTTTAAAATTTTTCAAGCAAACTTCATGAACGGGACTTTCGGAGGCGGCTCCTCGATTACTCCCCATTTTGAAACATCCGCCTTTAACTTCTACCATTTTTGCTGGGCCTTCGGTTCCTTGCATATCGATCAACTTATCTTCAACTTTCACATGCAACTCGGTCATATAATCATAAATCCGACGCGGAACCCCTTTATATTTAAGCTTGGCGTCCTTATGCGGAATAAGCAGCATTTTACCTGTTTTTAAATTGAATAGACGGTAATGCAGAATAGGCTTAGCCTTTTCTCCATCTAAAAAATTTCTCATATTGTTTTTTCCATCGTCTGGAGCATAAACATTCTCATCAACAATTTCAGCTTCAAATGTTTCTGAACTATCAGAGAGTGTCACCATGACTATATTCCTTTTGATGACTTTCATAGCCCTAATACGATCCACTAAATCTTTCGTTTCCCTATATTTCTTTAATCGAAATTTTGTTTCGGCTAATCCGCGCATGATACGCCAACTACCGGGATCCATTTTAAGAGCTGAGGAATAATGTGCTTCGGCTTCCTCGATTTTCCCATCTTTAAAAGCGATATCCCCCTTAGAGGTTTCTTCCTGCACACCTGCAAAAACATAAGTAGGAAACAAAATTAAACAAATTATGCTCCAACTCAATATATTGTTTTTTGAAAATAAACTTAAATACATGACAAGCTTACTCCTAAGAACTTTAATTATTAATTAATAAATGAATTATTTAAGTATAAACATCTTGGTAAGAATTTGCTAATTTCTCTTGGTTTTCTGAGGATTTTTTGGAGGCTCAAGAGGGAGGTCCTGCAACTTTTCATTCTTTTGTTTTTTTTTCTTTTTCAATTCGTTCCAGTTGGAATCGAGTTTTTTCTTGTTATGCCGTTCCCGCTTTGGAAAATAATCAATTTCATCAATCACTAGCAACTTTCCTCTCAATCACAGACTTGATTCGACTGATGGCCGGACCCTGCACACCAAGATCTATTGCTCTGTTTAAATGTTCTAGACTTTTTTTATTTTGATTCATGCTGGAGTATATCATAGCTAGATTAGCGTACCCCACACCATAATTCGGGTCAATAAGAACTGCTTTTTTAAGCATTTTTATCGCTTCCGGTCT
>CAYYIR010000081.1:0-8683 GCA_964471995.1 uncultured Nitrospina sp.
AACTCAATGAATAAACTTTATAATTTAATATTATAGTATTAGGAAAATATAAGTGAAGTAATTAACTCGAAGTATATTTAAAATAAGGATTATGTAAGATTTTCAAAGTGTGTTAGTCTATTCTAAGAATTATCTAGTGTGAAAATCCCCCTAGAGTGAATTTTAAAAGGAGCAGTTATGGAGATTGCAAGAATAGCTGTGATTGGAGCAGGTTGGTGGGCCTGTGAGTTTCATATCCCACATGTTCTAGAAAACCCAAATGCTGAACTAGTATGTGTTTCGAGACTGGGGAAAGAAGAACTTGAGAAGATAAGAGAAAGTTTTGGAATTCCTTATATTACTGAAAATCATCAGGAGGTATACAGCTGTAATCCCGATGGGGTTATTGTTGCCTCCCCCCACGTGCTACATTACGAGCATGCTTCATTTGCATTGGAACATGGATGTCATGTCTTGGTGGAAAAACCTATGGTGACAAAAACAGAGCATGCAAAAGTTCTAAGCCGACTTGTAGAACAATCGGGAAAGGTTCTAATGACACCTTACGGTTTGAATCACACCCATTACATGGAGCAGGCATCGGATCATGTTCGAGACGGCAGTATTGGAAAGATCAGACACATCGTATTGCATATGTCTTCAGCCTTGATGGATTTATTCGGAGGTGAGCCCATGTTGGAAACCAAAAACCACATGTTTCGTCCTTTTTCATCGACCTGGGCCGACCCACAGCGTGCAGGGGGTTATGGGTGGGGACAGATGTCCCATGCACTTGCAGCCTTGTTTTTTGTAACCGATCTGGAACCGTTGGATGTTCATGCCGTAACAGGCAGATCGCCAACCGATGTCGATTACTTTGATGCCGCTGCCATTCGTTTCACACAAGGAGCCACGGGTTCGGTATCTGGTTCCGCGGGGTTGCCTAAACAAAGTGCACCTCAAATGGACCTGAAGCTTTATGGTAGCGAAGGGATGTTGCTTCTGGATGTCGAGGAAGGGCGCGAGCGTCTCAATATTCAAAGATTTGACAAAACCGATTCTAACCTAAAGATGGAAAAAGGAGTGGGTTTCGGTTCCTATTCTACTCAGGAACCAGTAAACCGTTTCATAGAGCTTTGCAGGGGGAGAAAAGCTAGAAACTGTGGAGATCATGTTGTGGGTTCGAAAACCATCCGTGTTTTGGAAGCAATGTATCAATCAGCTTCAACAGGAGAAACCATTAAATGTACATAGGAAACCCAGAATCACTTAAAAACAATTACGAAAAGCAGGGATTCGTCTTTGTCGAAAATCTTTTTGATGAGACTAATGTCATTGAGTTTCAGAGGGTAACTGAAGAGTTGATCGAACAGTCCAGAGGCCATCAAAAGTCCGACGAAAAGTTCGATTTGGAACCGGATCATTCCGAAACCAATCCCCGAGTCCAAAGGATCAAAGTCCCTCATAAGCAGCATAAGGTTTTTGCAAAGGCTTTACGAAATTCTATGTTGCTCAATGTATTGCAGATTTTGATTGGAAATAACGTTCGTTTTAGGAACAGCAAACTCAACATTAAGGCAGCTAAGGGAGGTTCTGAAGTTGATTGGCATCAAGATTGGGCGTTCTACCCTCATACCAACTCGGATTTGTTAGCAGTAGGGATCATGCTCGATGATATCGACGAAGATAATGCCCCTTTAATGGTGGTCCCGCAAAGCCATCTAGGGAAAACCCTTAACCATCACTACAGGGGTGTTTTCAGTGGGTCAGTTGATTTGAAAGAGGAAGATGTCGATTCTTCAAATTCCTACAAAATTACGGGCAAAGCAGGTTCCGCGAGCTTTCACCATGTTAAAGCTCTGCATGGATCGGGACGAAATCAGTCAGATCGTCCACGAAGGATGTTATTATTAGAATATGCTGCAGCTGATGCTTGGCCTTTGGTTGATTTTGAGGTTTATGGTGATTTTACTGAGTACGAAGCAAAAATGGTGCTTGGGGAAAGCACACTACAGCCACGTACTGATAATTCGGATATTATAATGCCTTATCCCAGGCCACCTAATCCTGATTCCATCTATCGTATTCAGGAATTCCGCAGAGCCTAGGCTGTTATGTTTTTAACTTCAAATAATTCATGAAAGGAGATAAAAATGATCAACAAACATTTTGCCTGGATTCTCGAAGTTAGGCCTGGTTATGAAGAAGAATACAAAAAAAGACATGAGAAAATCTGGCCGGAAATGATTCAGATGCTTAAGGAATCAGGAGTCAGGAATTATTCTATCTTTCGGCATGGATTGACCCTTTTTGGCTATTTTGAAACAGACAATTTAAAAAACACCATTTCCAGTATTAATCAAAGTGAGATCAATAGGAAATGGGGAGAGTACATGGCACCCATTATGAAAATTGAAATCGATTCTGAACGAAATTTTCCTTACTTACTTCCACTGCAGTGGCATATGGAATGAAAAATCTTCATTCAATCCCAAAAAATTTTCACTCCGGTCAATCCTAAGTTAGTTATGAATGAGCCTGTTCTAGAAGTGCAAAACGTTTCTAAGCGTTTTGACATGACACAAGCACTTGATGATGTATCTCTGAAACTGTTCCCGGGACAAATCCATGCACTTGTTGGTGAAAACGGCGCTGGTAAATCAACACTTATCAAAATCCTTACTGGTGTTCAACAAGCTGATCAAGGAGGATTGCTATTATCTGGGAACCTAACCAAGATTGAAAATGCCCAAAAAGCACAGACTTATGGTATAGCGGCGATCTATCAGGAGCCTATGGTATTTCCTGATCTTGATGTGGCCGAAAATATCTTTATTAGTCACAAAGACAGAGGTTTTTTTGTTCGTTGGGATCAAATGTATAGTGAAGCAAAAATAATCTTAGAAAATTTAGGAGTAAATATCGATGTTCGGGCAACATCAAGTGGATTGACACTAGCTGCACAACAATCTGTAGAAATTGCAAAAGCTATTTCACTTAACGTTAAAGTGCTCATCATGGATGAACCTACGGCTTCATTATCTAACCATGAGGTAAATCAACTTTTCAGAGTTGCCAGAAATCTAAAAGAAAAAAACGTTGCTATTTTATTCATTAGTCATAGGTTAGATGAAGTTTTTGAAATAGCTGATACATTAACTGTTCTTCGAGATGGTCAACATATTTCAACAAATCCATTGTCCAAAGTTACAAAAGAAAGTCTTATTAAGGAAATGGTTGGGCGTGAAGTTAACGAATTCTATTCAACTAGGAAGGGGAAAAAGTTAGGGAAGAGTGTTTTATCAGTAAAAAAACTTTCAAAAGAACTAATTTTTGATGGAATTGAATTTGAATTAAACCAAGGAGAGATTCTTGGTTTCGCAGGACTAGTGGGTTCTAGAAGAACAGATGTTGGTTTAGCTTTATTCGGAATAAATCCAGTTGATTCAGGAACTATTGAGATCGATAAAAAACCTGTAATTATTGATTCGCCACAACAAGCTCAAAAACTAGGAGTTGCCTACTTGTCTGAGGATAGACGACAGTTAGGATTGGCAATGCCAATGTCAATCACAACCAACATTACACTTCCATCATTAAAAAAATACCTTGGGAAATTAGGAATTATTAATAGATCTGAAGAAAAAAAATCGGCCTCTGAGTTTAAAAACAGGTTGCAAATAAAAACACCATCACTACTTCACGAAGTAGGAAAACTTTCAGGTGGCAATCAGCAGAAAGTAATGTTGAGTAAATGGTTGAATACACATCCGAAGATATTCATTCTTGACGAACCTACTCGTGGGATTGATGTTGGCACTAAAGTGGAAGTGCATACGATAATAAAAAAGTTGGCTGATGAAGGAATGGCGATTATCTTTATATCCTCGGACCTGCCTGAAGTTATAGCAATGAGTGATCGAATCCTTGTTATGCGAGAAGGTCGTCAAATGGGCATAGTTGAAAGTAATAATTTTACTCAGGAAACAATTATGTCTTTGGCTATGGGAGAAAACATAGGGGATTCATGAGAAACATTCTTAAAGATTTACGCCCAGAAAAAATTAGAAACTGGGTGTTGCTACTACTAATTTTCATCGTACTTTTAGGCTTTGCTAGTGTAATTGACAATTACTTAAACGCTAGGTTGTTCAACAGGATATCAACTAGTGTTGCCATTTTTGCAATTTTAGCAGTTGGACAAACCTTGGTGGTTTTAACGCGTAATATAGATTTATCAGTGGGATCTATTGTGGGAATTTCAGCGTATATAGTTGGTCAGCAACTTTCGCAACACAATGAAATGACACCAATGACTGCAGTATTATTGGCTATTGTTATAGGTGCACTTTTGGGGGCATTTAATGGATATTTTGTGGCTTATTTAAAGATTCCTGCCATCATTGTTACATTAGGCACTTTGGCTCTTTTTCGAACAATTCTTGTTGAGTACTCTGACGCACAAACCGTACTTGCAGTAGAACTTCCACAGTGGATTCATGATTTGCCTAGGATGAACGTATTTAGTTATGAACGATTCCATTTGAGATATGTAGTTGCTGGGATGCTCATTGTAGTAATTTCCTTTCAGTTGATTCTTAGATATACCTCATTTGGAAGAAAACTCTATGCAATCGGCTCAAATCCAGAAGCAGCTAAATTAACAGGTTTTGCTAATCAAAAAATTATATTTATTGCATTTATTTTATGTGGTGCACTGGCTGGATTGGCAGGTTTTATTTTTCTAGTAAGAATTGGTCAAGTTACTGTAGTTGCTGGTATAGGATTTGAGTTGAAGTCTGTTGCAGCTGTGGTTGTTGGAGGAGTTAATATTTTTGGGGGGTCTGGTAGTGTTCTAGGTGCTTTTATGGGAGCAGTTCTTATTGATTTGATTGAAAATAGTTTAATCCGATGGCTTGAAATCAGTGAATTCTGGAGAGATGCCCTATTAGGTATTCTTATTCTTGTATCTGTGGCAACTGATACAGTTATCATGAAAAAATTAAGAACATTTTGGTTAAAAAAACAAATTCAAACTAAAATTGATATTCAATAGATGAAGATTTTAAAACACTTGAAAAGCTGGGAAGGTTTTCTTGCAATAATATTATTGGTGGTAGTTATCGTCAATTCATTACTTTCTGAATCATTTCTTAGCATAGAAAATCAGATTAATCTTTTTGTTTTATCGATTGAAAAAGTAATTATAGCATTGATTATGGCGAAGATTATAATTAATGCTGAAATTGATTTATCTGTTGCATCAATGATGGGCCTTTCTGCATGTGCTTTAGGTTGGTTCGTGGAATCTGGAATGTCAATGACTATGGCCCTAATCGCTTCTATTACAATCGGTGCTGTTGGAGGAGCATTCAATGGATTCTGGATCACTGTTGTAAAACTTCCATCTTTGGTGGTAACATTAGCAATGCTTATTGGTTTTCGGGGACTAGCAAGGGTGTTGATTGGGGATCGCTCCATAAAAATGTTTCCACAATGGTTTGAAGATTTGGGACAACAACCTTTATTTTTGAATATCCCTTTTTCAGTGATGATTTTCATGGCTTTATTGATTTGCGTTGTTATAACTCTTGAGTATACCGGATTCGGTCGTCATATCTATACCATTGGTATCAATCAAAATGTGGCTTTATATTCTGGAATCAACGTTGCTCGTGTAAAAATGTTGCTATTCATTTTTTCAGGAATCATTTCAGCCATAGCAGGAATTCTATATGCTGCAAGACTTGGAACAGTTCGAGGAGATATGGGACTTGGATTTGAGTTGGATATTATCACAATTGTTTTACTTGGTGGTGTTAGCATTTTTGGAGGATCAGGCTCAATATACGGTGTAATTCTTTCTATCTTAATAGTTCTCTACTTGAGAAATGGTATGTCATTGAGTAACATCACTGGTCATCTTCAAACTGGGGTTATTGGTGTATTATTGATTCTGTCCGTTTTAATTCCTAATGTTCTGGAAAATATGAAAAAATATTTTAAATTTTAGGACTTGACAGCATTAATTTTTGTGTGTTACCTATTTAAGTTCAAGAAAGGAGAAATGCCAATAATTAATTTATATTATTAACCTAAAAAAGGAGAAATTTATGTTTAAAATGAATCTAATTGTTCTTAGCTCTATTCTTGTTTTTTTAACAAGTAGTTTGGCCATTGGGCATACCATTCCGGAAAAAGGTAAGAAAGCTGATTTAGTATTATTGCCAAAATTCTTAGGGATTCTACCCTTTGATCATGCTCATAAAGGAGCTAGGGAAGCTCATAATGAGCTCCGGAATCCTGGAAAATTATTATATCTTGGCCCTACACCCGAGAACAGTGTGGCTGGGCAAATTGAAATTGTAACCACCGCAACGACTCAAAATCAGGACGGAATTATGATTTCAAACAATTCAGGAGATCAAATTGCTCCTGCGGCTAAAGCCGCGAGGAAAAAAGGTCTAACTGTGGTTACTTGGGACTCACAAATACCTTCAGCCGAAGGGGAACAAGTATTTGTCGCTCAGGTTGATTTCACAGAAACTGGTAAAGTAATGGCAGATATGGCTTTAAGTATATTGGGGCCATCCGGAGGTGATTTTGCAATATTGTCTGCTACACCTGATTCTGCAAACCAAAATTCTTGGAATGCGGCAATGAAATCGTATTTAAAGCAGCCAAAATATTCTAAATTGAATTTGGTGGACTTAGTTTATGGCGATGACCAGTCAGAAAAGAGTTACAATAAAGCTGTAGGTTTGATAGATAAGCATCCAAATATGAAATTGATTATGGCACCAACATCAGTAGGAATCGTTTCAGCTGCAAAAGCAGTTCAGGATGAAGGCTTATGCGATAAGATTAAAATAAGTGGACTCGGTATGCCAGCTGAAATGGTCTCATATACCCTGAATGGTTGTGCTCCTGAGTTCGCACTGTGGAGTTTCATTGATTTGGGGTATTTAACCTATTATGTTACTTATCTTATTTCAACCGGCCAAATCGAAGGAATCAAGGGTGAAACCTTCAAAGCTGGCAGAATGGGATATTACACGATCACAGAAGATCCTACACGAGACGTAGGTTTGAGAGTGTTACAGGGGCCTTTTACGGTTTACAACAAAGATAATGTTGTTGCAGCGTCAAAGTAATCTTTATTTGTTAATTGGGAGTGCAAACATGCACTCCCAATTTTTTTATAATAAAGATTCACTCTTTGTTTGGATCACTATAAATTTATTTTTAATCCTTCCATGGTTGAGTCACTGAAGATTCACCCCAGCTTTCAATGGGAACTTGCAGCCCATCTTGGATCCAGAGAAATTGGCCGTTAATTTTCTCACCTTCCTCAACTAGTTTTATTATAAGATCTGCAGCCTTTGCAGGAGGATCTCCACCTGTTTCATTCACCCAACTCACCCAGTTACGATAATCGTCAGCTTCTGGACCCAAATTGCTGATTTCTGAACGGATAGTCTTCCACATGTTGGTTTTGACATCTCCAGGATGAATAACATTGGCTGTTACACCAGTATTTGTGATTTCAGCAGCAAGATGGCGAGTTAATTGATTCAAAGCAACTTTACTTGTTGCATAAGCACTGTTCAGGGGACCAGGTATATGTAAAGATGCAGCGGATGATACATTAATGATACGTCCCCATCCTGATTCAATCATATCTCCAACAAATGTTCGGCACATATAATAAGGGCCCAACAAATTGATATGAATTGTTTGGATCCAGTTTTCTGGGTCACTGTCTTTAATCATTTTTAAGGGACCAAAAACGCCTGCTGCATTAACAAGAATATCTGTTTGTCCAAGATGTTCCTTAACATGCTTTTTGATCGATTCAACTTCGCTCTCTGAGCTAATATCAGCTGGAATTGAATAAACAAAACCACCTGTATTTGAAATTAGGTCCTCTGTTAACTTTAGTTGGTCAACACTTCGAGCTACCAAGGCAACCTTTGCACCGGATTTAACTAATCGCTGCGCAATTTCACTGCCTACACCGCGACCTGCACCAGTAACCACTGCTATTTTTCCTCTTAGTGTTTGGGGCACGATTTAGCCTTTCTTATTGTATTGAATTTTATGAATTTGCTGTTAATTTTAAAAAAACTGAAATTTAGATAAATTTTTTATTTGGCTTCATGAATATTATTATGTTTAATACTCTAATATTCATATTATTCTACATCATTAGAACTGAAGGTGTTTTTTAGAACAATCATAACAATTTACATGATACATTCTACAACGATTTTTAAAAGTATTTTTTCCCTTGCACTTTAATCGTTGTCCAAAAGGAGGTTGTTTTAGAATTCATTTTTTAGAATTTACCGGTGACGATATCGGCCGCGATTTCACCAATTACCATGCATGTGAAGTTAGTATTGTGTAAAATATGTTCTGGGAAGATAGATGCATCAGCCACCATCAAACCTGAGATACCATGAACCTGCAATCGACTGTCTACGACAGTTGTATTATCCTTTGATGATCCCATCTTACAGGTTCCGACCTGATGGTTAGCACTGTTAATCCCTTTTGCCAAAACTTCTTTTAGTTGATTGGCGTTCATAAGTGATCTAGCCTTGCATTCTATAAATGAAGAAGTTCTTAAAAGGTCATGACAAAATTCCCATGCTATTTTAAAACGTTTGTAATCTGAATCGGTTGTGTTATATGCATGATC
>CAYYIR010000082.1:0-8617 GCA_964471995.1 uncultured Nitrospina sp.
TTCGCCTTGACAGTCGCCAGGAACCAAGCCATGAACTTGTGCTTCTTCAACTGTTCTGGCAGCTTTCCAAGATTGCTCACTCTGCGAAGAACCAAACTGATAGTCAGTATTAATTCCTACGCTACTTCTTGATCGGCCTGCTTGTGAGCTTAAGTTAACTGCATTGGTCAAGGTTCTGGCTGAGGCACCCATCTGCATCATGGTTTGACCTACACCCATTACACTTGAGTCATGTTGAACGTATGAGCCTGGCATTACATCATCAGCTGAAGCAATAGAACCAAAACCTAACATTCCTACAAATGCACTTACTGCTACGAATAAAATTGCCTTTTTCATAACTTACCTCCCCCACACTTGTTGTTTGGAATAACAGCTTTTTTAACTAAACTACTAAAAACTACAAACAAAACCTTTAGACTCTATATCATTTTGGCCTATTTACTTCGGCCAACCATTTTCATTGTATTGTCCTAATAATTATATCCTTAATTTCTTATTAATCTATAGGACTTATAAAGCTTGCGATGTCAGAATCTATAACCTTATGGACCATTTGTCAATAGAAAACCGGGGTAAATTTTAATCTTAAAAATAATCCTTTGCGAATTCATAAATAATATTTGTTTGGAAAATATAACTAGTTAAAAAATAATGGTTTAGAGATTTTTTTGTGGTGATGTATTGTGGGGGACCTTTTAAATGCCGCATGATTTTTTTATTTGGTTGCTTTTTGTTAAATACGCTTTGTGGGTAACGGGCTTGGAAATGTTATTTTGAACCCGTATAATAAAATTTTTTAAATTAGACTCTTTTTCAAAAATATTTCACTGTCTACATGCCTTCGAAAAAACTTTTTACCCTGCAAGAGGCCAATTCATTTGTTCCTCAGCTATTGGACCTAGTTCCCAAAATTCAAAAATTATCCATTTCTTTAAGCAATGATTTTCCAGATATAAAAAACGCTAGAGAAAAAGCTAAATGGAATGGAGGTAGTGATCAGGGGGTAGGCTATTTAGCATTGGTCCTAAAATATAATAATTTTATGCGCAAGATAGATGAGATGGGCTGCGAGGTTAAGGGGATACGAGAGGGGCTAGTAGATTTTCCTTCGATAAGGGAAGGTAAGGAAGTCTACCTTTGTTGGAGAATGCCGGAGAAAGAAATTTTATTTTGGCATGATCTCAATACAGGTTTTGCAGGTCGAAAACCCATTTAGAATTTAATGTTCTTTGCTCTCTGAAAAAACTTTACGTACTTCCTTGACTATGTCAGCGTTACCGACAATCGCTGTGCCTTCTTCAATGCTTGCTTGGTTTCCAGTGAAATTTGCAAATGTTCCACCTGCCTCCTGTGCAAAAATTTTACAAGGCGCGTAATCCCATATTTTAGCTAAAGGATCTACCATTACATCCACAGCACCTCGAATTGCCATTAGATGGCCAAAAGCATCCGGATAGGTTCTAACGATTCCGGCTTTTTTGTTTAATTTATTAAGTAAGGAATTTTGTTTTTGTTGTTGAAAACAATACCAGTCTGCCACCGCAATGAAAGCGCCTTGGAGTTTTTTTTGCTTTGAAACTTTAAGCGGTTTACCGTTTAAGAAAGCTCCTTTTCCTTTAACAGCCCAAGCCGTTTCTCCCAATGCAGGAAGTTCAATAATTCCTAGCACCGGATCACCTTGATGAAGCAATGCGATCATCGAAGCAAAAAGCGGCAGGCCACGAATAAAAGAACGGGTACCATCGACTGGATCGATAGTCCAAACCCACTCGGCGGTGATATTTTCATTACCGAATTCTTCTCCAATAATTCCATGTTCTGGAAAGCATTTAGCTATTTTTTTTCTAAGTATCTCTTCGGCATTACGATCTGCTATGGTGACTGGGCTTAAATCTGATTTCACATCTATTTCATAATTGCCACGAAACCATTTTAAAACCTCATTTTTCGCCGGCTTCATAAAAGATAAGGCATGGTCTTTCACTTTTATTAAATCCATTGTCATTTTCTATCCTGCGTTTTTTACAATAAATGCCTTTTAACTTTAGTTGCAAAATGATATTGCTTTAATGGTGGATTAAATTATAATCACCTCTTTGAAAAACTTGTATTTAAATTATTTCCTGTGGTTACTCATGCGTGATAAAAATTTAATGATTGGTATAATTTTCTGTTTTGCTATCTCAATAATTTTTCTACTTGTCATTATTTGGGAAATTAAAAAGTCGATTGACCATGACGAGAGAGTACAACAAATGTCCAAAAATTCCAAAGATGTAGAAGTATCTGATAATCGCGATTTCAGCATTTATGAAACCCTGGTTGGAGATGATGGTCGTGAAATGGTTTTGATTCCTGAGGGAATTTTCACTCGAGGCTCAGATTCAGGTGGATATGATGAGAAACCGGCCCAGGAAATTTATCTGGATGCCTTTTATATTGATAAATATGAAGTCAGCGTTAAAGAATATAATAAATATCGAAAACTTGCCAATTATGTAAAACCTTCGGTGCCTTTTTTCCCGGGGGATGATAAGGTGATGGATGTTCCAAGCCATGCTGTTGTTGGGGTCTCTTGGCATGATGCGGTCAATTATTGTACCTGGGCTGGTAAAAGACTCCCTACAGAGGCGGAATGGGAAAAAGCTGCCAGAGGAACACATGGTCTGGATTTTCCTTGGGGCAATAAAATATTACCTAAACGTGCTAATTTGGCTGGGACGGGGGATGGTTACGCATTCATGGGCCCTATCGGAAGTTATCCAATGGGAAGAAGTGTTTACGGGGTTTATGATATGGCAGGAAATGTTTCTGAATGGGTAAATGATTATTACGATCAATTTTACTACCCAAAAGCACCCATTATGAATCCAATGGGACCTGAAACCGGAAAAAACCGTGTCTTCAAAGGCGGGTCATGGGATGCAAGAAGTGTAGACATCCGCACTTCAAAAAGGTTTGCTGCAAGTCCTGGTCGTAAAGATAGTATTTTGGGTTTTCGTTGTAGTCTATCAAAAAAGACCAAAAAGTAAGAATCCGATTAGAGGTGATATTAAGACCTTTAAGTTTTTTTATAATTAGTATGGTTTTTGACATTCAAGCCTGAATCCTATTGATCTATTTGTTCAGGATGGAGAAACTCCGCTGAAACCCCCTTCCAGAATCTGGATTTTCCTGTTTTTTTTCGTCTCAGGCGCTACCGGCCTTATCTATGAAGTCGTGTGGACTCGTTTGCTTACTCTGGTAATGGGTAACACCCATTATTCGATTGCTACCGTTTTAACTGCATTCATGGGTGGCTTGGCATTAGGAAGTTTTTTGGGTGGAAAAATTATAGATAGGGCATTCAATCCTCTTGCAGTTTATGCCATCCTCGAAGGCGGAATAGGCTTTTATTGTTTACTCATTCCCTCTCTGATCGATCTGGCTTTCCCTTTATTCCAGTGGATTTATCTTGTGCTTGGGGACTCGTACACCCAAGCTAGTTTAGTAAGATTTTTGGTTTGCGTTTCTATATTACTAATACCGGCAACTTTTATGGGTGCGACTCTTCCTGTTCTTAGTAAACTTGTTTCCCGGGATGTAAACTATATTGGGAAAGATGTTGGTACTTTGTATGCCATAAATACTTTTGGCGCCGTATTGGGTGCATGGTCATCTGCTTTTATTTTTATGCGACTTCTGGGAGTTCAAGCTACGATAAGTATTGTGGCTGCAACAAATATTAGTATCGCGGCAATCATTTACTTTATTTTTAAACCCCCTTTAAAGAACCCTATTCAATTATCTACTTCCTCTCTCAATCAAGTTAAGTCTTCGTTAAAAAAACGAGATTTATTTATACTCCTGAGTTTTGCGATAGCCGGATTGTCGGCTTTGGTTTACCAGGTGGCTTGGACAAGAATTTTATCTTTACTAATAGGGTCATCTGTTTATGCCTTCAGTCTTATTCTTACCGTTTTTGTTTTAGGTTTAGCACTGGGAACACTGGCTGCTTCAAAGGTTTTGGAAAAAATGAATAATTTTATTAAGAGCTATGGATTAACTCAAATAATAATAGGGTTTTCTGCTCTATCGGTTGTTCCGCTTTTTGGTGGTATTCCTTTTGCCAACCGATGGGTTTATGAGAATTGGGGCCAACAATTTGAACTGGTTCAGAGCACCAATTTCGTAATCATTTTTGGACTTCTTTTGATTCCGACATTTTTTATGGGAGCTCAATTTCCAATAGTCATCAAGTTATTGGTAACGAAGTTAGAAACTATTGGAAAAAATGTAGGTCGCGCTTATGCCTTCAATACATTTGGAACAATAGTGGGTTCTTTTCTAGCCGGCTTTGTTTTGATTCCCATATTAGGATTGCAGACAACAATTTTGAGCGCGGTTTTTATAAATGTCCTTTTAGGAATCTGTCTTCTCGTATTTGGGTCGCAACTAAGTTTTAACTGGAAAATGTATTTTCTTCCGGGAGTATTTTTCCTTTACGTGTTTATTGCCACCTCTATAGCTCCCTGGGATAAATCTGTTATCTCGAGTGGCTCCTTTATGCCTTATCGGATCGAAGATTTAAAGGAGGCTGAGCTCAAAAAAAATAAAATACTTTTTTTTAAAGAAGGAATGCATACAACTGTTACTACGGAGCTTTCAGCCTCGGGCAATATCTTCCTGCGAGTAAATGGAAAAACAGATGCATCCCTTGGGCTCGATATGAGGACTCAGCTTTTATCAGGTTATTTGCCTATGCTTCTCCATGCAAACCCAAAATCTGCGCTGGTAATTGGCCAGGGGAGTGGAATTACGTTGGGAGCGGTCGAACAGTTTCCAGTAGATGAAATTAACCTTGTTGAAATTTCACCGGCGGTTATTGAAGGATCACGATTTTTTGATCCGTTCAATCACGAAGCCCTCAATGATAAAAGACTGACCGTGCTATTAGAAGATGGTCGAAACCATATTGCATTATCAAAAAACACTTATGATGTGATTGTTTCCGAGCCTTCCAATCCTTGGATATCTGGTGTGGGAGCTTTGTTTACGGTGGATTTCTTCGAATTGCTAAAAAAGCGGCTGAACCCAGGAGGACTTGCCTGCATTTGGATTCATACCAATATGTCGCCAAATAGCTTTAAGTCGATTGTACATTCGTTCACGAAAAAATTTCAGTTTGTAACGATGTGGGAATCCATTGCCGGGGATGATTATTTGTTAATAGGATCAGAAAAGGAATATGGGTTGCCCTTTGAAAAAACGAAAAAGTTTTTATCTGATGAGGTTGCCGGAAAAGATTTAGCAAAAATCGGCATCAGAAATGTGCCTGATATGATGAGCTTGATGATCATGTCACGTGACAAACTTGTGGATTTCAGTAGTAATGCTTCGTTACACACGGATGACAATTCATTATTGGAATTCAATGCTCCAGAATACGTTTATAAAGATGAAAGGGATGTGTTGGTTAGGCAGTTGACCCCTTTTATTAGACTGGAACCGAATTTTGTGAAATTTGAAAATACTCCACCTGAGATTAAAACTAAGGTCTTTAATAGACTCTCTAAGCTGGAAAGATCTGAAAGCCAAATTGCAGAGATTAGGCGTAAAGCTCAAATTACAACACTTCTGGAAACCGCAGAAACAGCATTTAATGTGGGAGATATAACCCAATCCTTGTCTTCGTATAAAAAAGTTCTGCTATTGGACCCACAACATGTTCTGGCCCATGTGAACATGGGAAATATTTATCAAGGTTTAAAGCTGACAGAAGAAGCCGAACAGGCTTATAAAAATACACTCAAGGCCAATCCTTTTTATGTATTTGGTGCTCTTGGTCTGGCGAGGTTATATGTCTTTTCAGGACAATCTGATAAAGCAATTAACGTTCTCCAGAATGTTCTCAAATGGTATCGGGGAGACCATGAAATTAGTCTTTTTATGGGGTTAGCCTATGCTTTTAAGAATGACGCTAAGCGAGCTGTTGAAGAGTTTGAAAAATCTCTGAAATCGGATCCAGACTATCCCCCGGCACATTTTTATCTAGGGGCGCAAGTTCAAAACAGCGACCCCTCATTAGCTAGAAGGCATCTAGAGGCTTTCCTGCGTTTGACAAGCGATAAGAATTCACAGAGCCAGTTGATTGAAAAGGCAGAAAAATTATTAAAGAAGCTTTGATACCACCAAATTTAGAGTATACTTTGAGCATAGTATTAATAATTTATAGATGTCCCTACCCCAAAAAAATTATCCCGAATAATTGAAAGTTTTTTAGATGCCCACAAAAATTAAATTTATTTGGTATCTTTGCATTGTAATTACGGTAATAGGTTTTTTGTATCTCTCTGCACAAGACAAGATGGAAGAAGCAATGTTAGCGGAAGAAAAGGCTTCGAAGAGATCGGAAGCTCGTCTTGAAGAACTAAAAAAACGAAATGCCAATAATAAACTAATTAAGGTAGATCCGATCAAGTCCATTCGTGAAATGAATGCAATGGGTAAATACCAAGAAGCGGTGGACATGGCAGAAAAGGTTGCAAAAGAGTTTCCGGGTCACGCAAAACTCCACACCTGGTGGGGAATTTCCTTGGTGAAACTAAAGAATACTAAAGAGGCTATCAAACATTTTAAAATAGCTTCCAAAAATGATCCTACTGATGAAAAGGCACATCTTTACTGGGGATTGACCTTAGCTATGGACAAAAAGTATAAGGAAGCCATTGGTCACTACCATACTGTCCTTGAGATTAACCCTGAACATAGCAATGCATATGCTTATTGGGGAGCATCTTTAAACGCGCTTAAAAAATATGAAGAAGCTTTGATCAAACTTGATGAAAGTTTGTCATTACATCTTTTAAATAGTACGGCACATACCCTACGTATTGATGTTTTGTATAATATGAGTAGATTCAAAGAGGCTTGGCTAGCTGTTCATAAGGCCCAGGCGGCTAACATACTGGTTCCCAAAGGCTCTTTGGATAGATTGGCAAAGGCTTTTCCTGAGCCCCAGAAAACACTATGAAAAGTATAGTCTTTTATCCTAAACCAATAATAAGGTGTGGCATAAATATGCTGAGTTTTGACAATCCTACGATTTATGTCATTATTACAGATATTGATTATTTAGTTGAAATTTAGGGTGAATAAATAAAAAAATTTGGTATTATATACCCGTTTTTTTTGTATTTCTGTTTTGGCGGTAATAATAAATTTGGTTATTAAAAGGGCCAATAATGTTTAATAAAGTTGTTACGCTAGCTGGTAAAACGTTCTTAATTACAGTACTTTTTCTTTTATTAAACAGTACTTCAATATCCTGGGCTGTTAAGTCAACATCTAAATCTGTTGACAATAATAATCTTAATCTTGTCGCCCAAGTAAGTAGTAATGAGTATGCACAAACCGCTGATGTCACGATTAGACTCGAAAAAAATATATCCGAGGCAAAAGAAGAATGGCCAAACTCTATTGAGACCGCGCAAGGTGCTAAACGATCACCTCAAAAAATCGAAGAATATGAGGATATGGAAGATCCCTTTGCCGGTAATGAAAAAGATATCCCCATTCTCTCAGACCCATTTGAAGGTTATAACCGGTGGATGTTTGGGGTAAACGAGTCTTTATATGACAGTGCGGTGGAACCCTTTGTTAGAGGCTACCGGGGTATGGTCGATGAGGATTTGAGGATTGGTATTAGGAATATGTTTAACAATGCCTTGTTTCCGGTGAAACTACTCAGTTCCCTTATACAACTTGATTTTAATAAATCAGGGCGTGTTCTAGCTCGAACCTTGATCAACACAACATGGGGGTTTGGCGGCATGGCGGATGTTGCAGGAGAGGAATTTGGTATTGATGATGTAAATGAAGATTTCGATCAGGCCTTGGGCTCTTTGGGTATACCTACCGGGCCCTATCTTGTTTTGCCTTTTTTTGGTCCAGCCACAACTCGCAACATGGTAGGTAGAGCAGCAGATGCGTTAATGAGCCCGGGTGCATTAATGAGTGCAAGCTTCGGGCAAAATGTCATAATTAATGCAGAAGATAATGTGAATCAGATATCATTTATAATTGATGATAAAAAGCAATTAGATGAAAGCGCTATTGATGAATATGAAAGCGTTAGAGATTTTTATCACCAATTTCGGTATGGCCTCTTAAAGAAATAGTACGAATAAATTTAGCTCTCTCCCATTACGCCCTTCTTTCTGTTTTATCTCGCCTTAATTTTTAGTATCCTACCCGTTTAAACCTCAAGAGGGTTCGTTTTGTCTGATCACCCAGTTCGTTTGTCTCGGGAAACAAGTCCCTATTTGCTGCAACATGCTACCAATCCGGTTGATTGGTATCCTTGGGGGCCGGAAGCCCTGCAGAAAGCAAAAGAAGAAAATAAACCTATTTTTTTAAGTATTGGTTATTCTTCCTGTCACTGGTGCCATGTCATGGCTCAAGAATGTTTTGAGAATCACGAAATAGCCGCATTGATGAACGAATGGTTCATTAATATAAAAGTGGACCGCGAGGAACACCCTGATATCGATAGCCTCTATATGAAGGCATTGGTAGAAATGACCGGGCAAGGCGGATGGCCGTTAAGTATATTTCTCACTCCCGACCAAAAACC
>CAYYIR010000083.1:0-8417 GCA_964471995.1 uncultured Nitrospina sp.
TAGCAAAGCAGTTCATCAAACTTCGATAGGCGGCACCTTCCTTATGCATATCGATGAAAATTTCACCGAGTGTACCATCCTCATATTCACCCGTTCTAAGATAAACCTTGTGCCCACCGATAGAAGCCTTTTGCGTATAGCCTTTACGTCGATGTGGGAGAGCTCGACGTTTTTGTTGGATAATCTTGGCCATCTTCTCAGCGGCTTTCATGGCAGGTGCTAAAGCAACATTGGTCTCTTCATCTTCTTCCATTTGCAATTGGTTAAAGCTTTCAATAGCAACACTATTTAAAGGTTGGCTAAGTTTGGAGCCATCTCGATAGACCGCTGTTCCCTTTAGCATAAGTTTCCAGCTAAGCATGTGTGCTTTTTCTACATCTTCAATGGTTGCATCGTTTGGCATATTAATAGTCTTCGAAATCGCTCCTGAAAGAAAAGGTTGGGCAGCAGCCATCATTTGGATATGAGCCTCCGGCCTAATAAACCGCTCACCATATTTTCCGCATTTCGTAGCACAATCAAAAACTGAATAATGACTTTTTTTCAAATGTGGCGCATTTTCAATCGTCATGCGACCACAAATATAATCGTTTGCAGATTGAATTTCATCTTCAGAAAACCCCAAATATGCCAACAAATTAAAAGCAATAGAATCGATCTGCTTATCATCAAGTTTCAGAACGTCTTTACAGAATTCTTCTCCCAAAACAAACTTATTGAATGCAAAACTGATGTCAAAAACACGTGGCAGTTCTAATTCGATGTTATTGATCACTTTATCGGTAAAACCTTTTTTCTTGAGGGAATTACGATTTATATACGGCGAAGAATCCAAGCTTCCAGAACCCACACAATATTCAACAATCTCCTTTACTTCTTCCGACTTGTAACCCAATCGCCGTAAGGCACCTGGAACCGATTGATTTATGATTTTAAAATAACCGCCGCCTGCGAGTTTTTTGTACTTAACCAACGCATAGTCAGGTTCAATACCAGTGGTATCGCAATCCATTAATAGGCCAATAGTACCTGTTGGTGCTATACAGGTAGTTTGTGCATTTCGGAAACCATGTTTCTTTCCTAGAGCCAAAGCATCGGCCCATTCTTTTTGCGCCGCATCCAGAAGATAGGTAGGGCAATGGTCCGCTTGAATTCCTTGTGGGAAAATGCTGAGACCATCGTATTCATTAGGTTCGACATTGTGGGCCGCACGAGAGTGGTTTTTCAGCACACGTAACATGGACGATTTATTTTTTTCATAGTGTGTAAATGCCCCTAACTCTTTTGCTATTTCTGCGGACATAGCATAAGAAGCTCCGGTGGTCATAGCAGATATAGCACCGGCAATCGCCCGACCTTTTTCTGAGTCGTAAGGAATCCCCATGACCATGAGCATCGCACCGAGATTTGCATAGCCTAAACCCAGAGTGCGAAATTCATAGCTCTTTTGCGCAATTGCTTTATTAGGAAACTGAGCCATAGAAACAGAAATTTCAAGGGTGAGGGTCCACAACCGGCAGGCATGTCGATAGTCTTCTGCTTCAAATAACCCTTTTTCATCGTTATAAAATTTCATTAAGTTAATCGACGCCAGATTGCAAGCCGTATCATCAAGGAACATATATTCCGAACAGGGGTTCGACGCACGTATCTGACCATCTTCAGGGCAGGTGTGCCATTCATTGATGGTAGTATGAAACTGTAGTCCAGGGTCGGCGCTAGACCAGGAAGAAAAATTCACTTTATCCCAAAGATCTCTTGCCGGAAGAGTCTTAGAAATCTCACCATCTGTTCTGCGAAGCAAGTTCCATTCCCCACCACACTCAACACTATTTAAGAAGTCATTGCTAAGACGAACTGAGTTGTTTGAGTTCTGGCCGGAAACCGTTAAATAACCTTCAGAAGTCCAACTGGTATCATATTCCTCAAACTCAATATCCTTGGTTCCTTGTTGAGCCAATTGGATAACACGGTAAATATAATTTTCAGGGACAAAACAATCGAGAGCTTTGCGAACAGCTTTTTTAAGAGGTTTATTTTTCTGTACTTCAAAACGAGCTTCCTCTGTTAAACCTTCCCCCCAGCAGGCTTTTAAAATATCTTTTAGACAACGGCGGGTAATCCGGCTTCCTGCAGCCAAAGCCGCCACCTTCCTTTCTTCCTTGACCTTCCATTCTATGTACTCTTCGATATCGGGGTGATCCATATCGAGGGTCACCATTTTTGCAGCCCGCCTCGTAGTTCCACCAGATTTAATGGCACCCGCAGCCCTATCACCAATTTTCAAGAAGCTCATGAGACCAGAAGACTTACCGCCCCCCGACAATCCTTCGCCAGAACCGCGAAGATTGGAAAAGTTACTCCCTGTTCCTGAGCCAAATTTGAACAAGCGCGCCTCTTGACGCCACAAATCCATGATTCCGCCATCGCCTACGAGATCATCATCCACGGAAAGGATGAAGCAGGCATGCGGCTGAGGCCTTTCATAAGCATTTGTCGATTTTTGTATTTTTCCAACCGCTTCATCAAAATAGTAGTGGCCTTGCGCAGGCCCCTCTAAACCGTATGCCCAGTTTATACCTGTATTAAACCATTGCGGGGAGTTAGGTGCCGCAAGCTGGCGTGCCAGCATATAACGCATTTCGTCATAATAATTGCGCGCAACCTTTTCACTGCTAAAACAATTATTCTTCCATCCCCAATAGGTCCAGCATCCAGCTAATCTATGAAAAACTTCTTTGGAAGTCGACTCACGGATATATTGTTCTGCTATTGGAAGTTCCTTTAGAGTTTCTTCATCTGGGACAGAGGGACATAACCATTCGGGGACCCCAGCTTCAAATTTCTTTTTTAAACGCGCCGGAACTCCCGCCTTACGAAAATACTTTTGTGCGATGATGTCGACCGCTACCTGCGACCAAGAGTCAGGGACAAGAACATTTGCAATTTCAGCCACCAAAGAACCGTCAGCGTTGTTGATTTTAGATACTCGCTCGACGAACTTGATACCTTGATACGGTTCGTTAGAATCTCGGGTAAATTTCCGGTCAATTCGCATAAAAACGCTCCATCCTATATAATTTAATTAGGACCAATAAATTAACTAGTTATATCTTTAAAATGTCATAAAATTTTTGCTTCTCCCCGCCTTTTTATTATTCTTTTCAAAAGACCATCTCGAATCACAAAAATCCATATTTTGTGTTGTCAGACAAAATATATACAAGATATGGTGTTGTCAATGAAATTCTGTGACCGGTTTGAAACTTTCTATCAAGGCCACTTTTCATAAAGGTTTCAGCCTCTTACCATACATCAAATATTAGCAAATAAAAAGCGAAAATATAAAGCAGGAATATAAAAAAATGATTTTAATAATTGATTATTAAGGGGTTATGGGTATGTATTTTTTGTATTCTCTGTACAAGCTGATCTTATGGGCTGTGCCAGCTTATCGCAATTTTGCCGACAAATTCCATAAGGCGAAACGGGTTTTCACTAGAATTTTCGGCTAATTTTATATGGGTAGCATCGACTCGATCCTGTCCAAAAGTTGGATCCAAGGCTCTCCATTCTCCTATAAAAACCTCCGGCCAGGCATGATAAAGAAAGCCTTCATACTCCTTGGAATACACTAACCCATTGATAATGCGTGTAGGAATTCCTGAAGCACGGGCCAAAGCTGTAAATAAAAAGGTGTGAGACTGGCATTCACCCCGCCTTTCCAATAAAGCATCGAGAGCTGTAACTGTATCCACCATTTCCTTATTTAGATTCAAATGTACCCATAAATTGATATCCTTTGCCAACTGCCATTTTGTTTTACTATCCGCCGAAAGCTCCCTAGCTAGAGCCCGAATCATTTTGTGATTCGACTGTACTTCAACCGTATCCTCTAAATATTTTGGGTCAGCTTCCCACTTGTCTTTATCTAAAGAAAGAAGTCCCAATTTTTTCGGCTCACTTTTGACCCTTATAGTAGTTATATATTTTCCATCATCTTTTTTTTCAACACCTAAAACTTTTTGCCGGTGATCCTCAGGCAAAGCTTCCAGAGAGCTCAAAGGCTGGATTCGATAAATCAGATCATGCTTGCTTTTTGGTCGAGGCACTGGCTTATTCGGTTTGACCAAGCTCATTGTAATAACACTACTGATTGTCATTGCCTCATCAATCCTTTGTGCTACCTTAGGCTCTTCCTTGAACGATTCAAAACCCATATTAGTAATTTCTCGAAATACTGTGCCATCGTGTGCCACCCAAAGGGTTGACTCCATGCCACTAAATCGCTGGCGAATCACAAATGTATTAACAGTGCTTCCAAGATATTGAAGCATTTCTTCCCGTAAGACCTTGTACTCTAAATCCACCATTATTTGCAGAGGCTCCATAAACAACTGCAAGTTTCCCTGCTGACCCACTTTCAACCCCCTAGAAACCAAATTGATTAGGAAAGTAGAAGAGGGAGCAGTTTTAGTGGTAAACTCCAGTGTTTTTTCTTTGTTGTAACCCAAGGATTTGGTGCGGTAACGAAGCTCGTTACCTTCAATTTTACCTTCCACCTGTTGGCGATGGCCCGCAATTTCCTGTATTAAAGAGAAGCGTGACAACCTAAAATCAGGGCCAAGCCGGGTAGTTTGTTTAATGGTAGTAGACTGATCAGCCGACTCAGAACTAATTTTAAAAAACACCATAGAATCCATTACGACTCCTTCAGGCCCCCAGCGGGTTTTAGATTTCGTAAAACCCATCTTTTTCCCTTTATAATAGGTACCAAGCCAGTCTTCCCTTTCCCCCGTGCCTTCAAATAGGGAAGAAGAGTGCGCAATGGAAACAAAAACAAATAACACTAAATTGAGAAGAATTTTAATCATGATCGACTTTATTGAAACATGGCAAACCAGTATCTACAAGTAGAAAGGCTAAGTGAATAGACCAACTATAAAACGTAACACGTAGTTGTAGCTGCCATTGGGCAAAGAAATCTAATGCAAGAATATAGAAACCCGTGCTACTATTAAACCTTTATATTTTATCCAATTTTTATCCATTCAAAACTTATGATTGATCCTCAAAAAGTCCCGACCTATCTGACTTTTGATGATGTTTTACTACTCCCTTCGTACTCCACGGTTTTGCCTACAGATGTAGATATTTCCACGCGTTTGACTCGAAAAATTAAATTGAAATGTCCGTTGATCGGTGCACCGATGGATACCGTAACCGAAACCAATTTAGCCATTGCCCTGGCACAAGAGGGAGGTATCGGTATCATTCACAGAAATCTCAAACCCGAAAGACAACGTAAAATGGTGGACAAGGTCAAACGATCAGTCAGTGCCATGATCCCTGACCCAATAACAATGGAACCCGAGCAGAAAATCAGCGAAGCACTTCAGGTAATGAAAAAATACAATATTACGGGAATCCCCATCACCCAGAACAAAAAACTGGTGGGAATTTTGACTAATCGTGATTTGAGGTTTGAAACCAAGCTCGATAAAAAAATTAAATCTCTGATGACCCAAGAAGATCTGGTCACGATCCCCGAAGGCACGCCTCTTTCAAAATCAAAAAAGATTTTACATGACAACCGAATCGAAAAACTGTTAGTGGTCGATAAAAAAGGAAATCTAAAAGGACTCATCACCATTAAAGATATAGAAAAAGCGGGTCAGTTTCCTAACGCTGCTAAAGACTCGAAAGGCAGACTGCTTGTCGGAGCCGCTCTAGGGGTCAACCAAAACCCAGAAGAACATATCGAAAACCTAGTAAGAGTCGGGCTGGATGTTCTTGTCATCGACAGCGCACACGGCCATTCGAAAAAAGTTATAAGAACCATTAGTGGAATAAAAAATTCTTTTCCAAATCTGCAAATCATTGGCGGCAACGTTGCAACAAGTGAAGGCACAGCAGCATTGATTAAAGCCGGTGTTGACGCTGTGAAAGTTGGCATCGGGCCAGGTTCCATTTGTACCACACGGGTGGTGAGCGGAGTCGGAGTCCCCCAGATATCAGCCGTTGCAGAATGTGTAAAAGTAGCAGAAAAGAAAAACATCCCCATTATTTCGGACGGCGGCATAAAACTTTCCGGGGATGTCACGAAGGCAATCGCTGCTGGAGCCAGTTCTGTAATGATCGGCTCTTTATTTGCTGGCACAGAAGAAAGTCCTGGCGAAAAAATTCTTTACCAGGGAAGAAGTTATAAAGAATATCGAGGCATGGGCTCCATCGGTGCTATGTCACAAGGCTCGAGTGATCGATACTTTCAAGAAATGGAACTGTCTGAAAGTAAACTGGTACCTGAAGGAGTGGAAGCACGTATACCCTATAGAGGTGCCTTGTCTTTCACAGTCCATCAACTTCTTGGCGGTCTGCGTGCTGGAATGGGATATTGCGGTGCTGCATCAATTGAAGAACTAAGGAAAAATGCTTCGTTCATTAAAATCACTCCTTCTGGACTGCGCGAAAGCCATGTCCATGACGTTATCGTTACCAAAGAAGCACCTAATTATCACATAGAATAGATCACTTATAAATCCTGCATGTCAGACTTACTGCACGAACAGAAAATTCTAATTCTTGATTTTGGGTCGCAGTACACTCAAAACATCGCCCGCAAGGTCCGTGAGTGCGAAGTTTATTGTGAAATCCATCCTTGCACCATGACAATGGATAGGATTTCTGAATTCAATGCAAAGGGTATTATTCTTTCTGGTGGCCCTGCAAGTGTTCTTGATTCAGACTCTCCTCTATGTAATCCTAAACTGTTTGAATTAGAAATTCCCATTTTAGGCATCTGTTATGGAATGCAGTTGATCACGCACCTTTTGGGTGGAAAGGTTGATCCTTCGGAACAGCGAGAGTTTGGTCGCGCAAAACTGAAACTAAAAGAATTTTCTCAACTATTTGAAGATGTAAAAAATAATTCAATAGTATGGATGAGTCATGGTGACCGAATTTCAAAGTTACCGAATAAATTTAAACCCATAGCTTTTACCGGAAATTCGCCATTAGCAGCTATTGAGGATCCTATAAAAAAAATTTATGGCCTGCAATTTCACCCGGAAGTCCTTCATACCGATGAAGGTGGAAAAATTCTCAAAAACTTCCTGTTTACAATCTGTGAATGTGCTGCCAATTGGAAAATGGAATCCTTGGTAAATTTCATGGTTAGTGATATTCGCAAACAAGTTGGAAATGAAAAAGTAATCTGCGGACTCAGCGGTGGGGTAGATTCCTCAGTAGCTGCAGTGCTAATCCATAAGGCCATTGGAGATAATCTTTATTGTCTTTTTATCGATAATGGACTTCTACGCACGGGCGAAAGGGATAAGGTAGAAAAAACATTTCGCGAAAACTTCCAAATAAATTTGGATGTGATTGATGCTTCCGACCAATTTTTGGACAAATTGGAAGGGGTGACCGATCCCGAACAAAAACGAAAATCCATAGGCAACACTTTCATTGAGATTTTTGAAAAAGAAGCAAAACGTCTTGGCAACTTCACCTTTCTTGCACAGGGAACCTTATATCCGGATGTAATTGAATCTATCTCCTTTAAAGGGCCCTCGGCTGTAATAAAATCGCATCATAATGTGGGCGGCTTACCAGAAAAAATGAATTTGAAACTACTGGAACCATTTCGCGAATTATTTAAAGACGAAGTCCGAGAACTGGGAAACGAGATGGGAATATCCAATGAAATAATAAATCGCCAACCATTCCCTGGTCCGGGATTAGCTATACGCATTCTCGGCAACATTAACCGTGAACGCCTGGCCATACTTTGTGCTGCAGACAAAATTATTCTTGAAGAAATAAAAGCCGCAGGACTCTACAGCGATTTATGGCAATCATTTGCTGTGCTGCTTCCCGTCAAAACCGTAGGCGTAATGGGCGACTCACGTACTTACGAAAATGTAATAGCTATCCGGGCAGTCACCAGCAAGGATGGCATGACAGCAGATTGGGCCCACTTGCCTTACGAATTACTCGGTATCTTTTCCAATCGCATTATTAACGAAGTTCACGGCGTCAATCGCGTGGTCTACGATATCAGTTCCAAGCCCCCCGGCACTATCGAATGGGAGTAGTTTTTCACTTATAAATCATTATTAATACGTGGTTTTTTTGGAAAAAGAAGGGTAAAGAGGCGTTGTAATGACGAAAGATGCAAACAGCAAAATACAAATCAAACTTTTAATTAAATTTCTTTTAATATCACCATTAAAGTTATTAAGTTATATCGCTTCATTTTACGTTTCCTTATTAGAAACTATAAAGGGTGGACTAGGTAATTATTGGCTTGAATGTGAAGCTAAAAAAAACAGTTTACGCAAACAAACAATTTCACATTTGCAAAATGGTAAAACAGTAAAACTCAAATTATTTACACCAAATTGGGTTTGCAGATT
>CAYYIR010000084.1:0-8343 GCA_964471995.1 uncultured Nitrospina sp.
CGGTTAAGGGATGTCCATCGGAGAACTTTGCCTGCTTATATAGATAATAAGTTAATGATAAATGGTCATCTGAAACTTCTGCTTTTTCTACCAGATTGCCATATTGTGAAAAGGGCTCATTATCATCGGCAGAGCTATCCATTGCATTTTGAAAAACCAGCTGACCTATCCCCGGAGCAGTGACACCTTTTAAAGAGGCTGGATTCAATTTTGTAAATGCACCGAAATCTGCAAGTGTCAGATTTCCGCCTTTAGGTGCTTTTGAGTTTGCATAGACATAGGATTCGCCTGGTTTGTATTTCAGACCCTGGGGACCATATAATGAGAGCCCATGGTGGGGTACTGCCGTTACCTGCTGAGCAAGCAGCAGTAACCCGAAGGTTGCATTTAAAATAATTTTCATGATTGATATATCTCGATCAAGTGAAAGAATTTCTTATAATATATTAACATTCCTTCCAGCAAGTGGGTCAACCGGTTTGTTTTGGTTAATAATGTATAGTTGATTCAATCTCTGTCTTGTTATGATATGCCTTATTTGTTAATCTTGTGAGTCAATTGTCTCAGGTTCGCCTTCCAAGTTTAAAGTTTGAGATCCGTGCCTGCTTGGATAAGGCAGATTTAGACCATTAAATAATTTTTTTTACATGCTCAGTATTTTTAACTAAAAACTATCCTTAATTAGAAAAGATAAAATAATGCAGCCTAGAAAGACTCGAAAGATTCGTATTGGTAATGTAGTGATTGGAGGGAATTCTCCAATTGCTGTTCAAAGTATGGCCGCGACACAAACTCAAGATTTGGCTGCAACTGCAAGACAGATAGAAGTGTTGGAAAAAGCCAAAGCTGATGTCATACGGATCGCTGTTGACAATGAAAAAGATGTTGAAGCTTTAATAGTTTTACGGGAAAAATTCCCAGACAGTACCTGGTCTGTTGATTTGCAGGAAAATTATAAGCTGGCACCCCTTGTTGCTCCTTGGGTGAATAAAATTCGTTACAATCCTGGTCATTTATTCCATCTTGAAAAAGAAAAAACAATAAGAGAAAAAGTAGAGTTTATTGTCGAAGCGGCAAGAGAAAATGATTGTGCTATTCGAATTGGCGTCAACTGCGGCTCGGTCGATCCTGACTATAAAGAAAAGTATAAAGATGATTCCACAGAGGCTATGGTTCGTTGTGCAGTAGATCATTGTCAGATGCTTGATGAGATGAAATTCGAGAATTATTGTGTTTCTTTGAAGGACTCTGATTCTGATAAAGTAATCGATGCTAATCGCAGGTTTGCTAAAGAGCGACCAGATGTTCCTTTGCACTTAGGTGTAACTGAAGCTGGGCTGCCGCCCGAGGGCATTATTAAGACCCGTATTGCCTTTGAGCAATTGATTTCGGCTGGCATTGGCGATACGATTCGAGTTTCTTTGACTTTGCCGAATGATGACAAAGGCCAGGAAATCGATGTGGGTCGTGAACTCTTGAAGGATATTTCGGACGGGCGCTTCCGTTCGGTACCCGAAAACTTTCTTGACGGACTTAACATCATAGCCTGTCCGAGCTGCTCCCGCGTCGAAAATGATAAATTTGTAGACCTCGCGCAGGATGTTCGAAAAATGACGGAATACGCGGAAAAATACAAACTAACGATTGCTGTGATGGGTTGCCGGGTAAATGGGCCGGGGGAAACCGATGATGCAGATTTAGGTCTTTGGTGTGGGCCGACGCGAGTTAATTTAAAAAAAGGCACGGAGACATTGGGTTCCTTTTCCTATGAAGAAATTCTTCCACAGTTAAAAAAAGAAATTGATCAAATGATTCTTGAAAAGTACGGAGAGCTTCAACCTAATTAAGTAAGAAAATTTAAAGGCGAAATGATGGATTACGACGTAGAAGAATTAGAAGAACAGAAACGTAAACTTAATATCACGATTCCCGAAGAGGTGGTGTCTAAGCGAATTAATGACGCTTATAAACAATTGAACCGGGAAATGAAGATGCCGGGTTTTCGGCCAGGTAAAATTCCGCAAAAGGTTTTAGAAAAACAAGTTCCAATGCAATCATTTGGACAGATGTTCCAGGAGTTGATGCAAGAATACTATGAAGAAGCTCTCCACAAAACAGGACTGCGTCCCACTGGCCAGCCGGAAATAGACCATACAGGTCTACAGGATATTAAAAAAGATGAACCTCTAAAGTTTTCTGTCGTTCTTGAGGTTAAGCCAGATATTAAAATTAAGAAATACAAGGGTTTAAAATTCAAGAAAAAAGAGGCGGTTGTTAATGAGGAAGAAGTAAAAGAGACCCTGGTGAAGGTTCTTAGCCGACATGGTTCATTGGATTTAATGCCAGCAGGTTACGCCGCTGTTAAAGGAGATATTTTAAAAATAGATTTCCAAGGCTTCATCAATGACCAGCCGATGGAAAATGAAAAAGCGGATGACTTTGAGTTGCGTATAGGTGACAAGAAAATGCTGAATGGTTTTGAAGAACAACTGATAGGCCATAAGACGGGGGAGGAGTTTGAGATAAAGGTTATTCTACCTCCAAATTGGAACAATAAAACACGTCGTGTCAGCTTCCCTATTCCCGGTGCCAGCGAAGAACAGGAAGATGATCGTGCTACATTTAAAATCAAAATAAAGGAAGTTAAACAATTGGGACTTCCGGAGTTGACTACTGAAATTGCCAAACGTGAAGGTTTCGATACAGTGAACGAGCTGCAACGAGCTATTAAGGTAGACCTTCAAAGTCATAAAGACCAACAAGAAGAACTTAGAATAAAAGAAGATATTTTTAATATGTTGGTTAAGGAATTAGATGTCGAACCACCAGAATCCATTATTGAACGTGAACTGAAATTCATGATTGAAGGAACCAAGTTCCAGATTGCCCAATCGGGTATGAAAATAGAGGACTCTGGCTTTGAGCCAGAAAAAGCGATGGTTGAGTGGAGAGAAAAGGCCATTTTCAATACTAAAGGGTATATGGCCCTCGAATCTATCGCGCAGGTAGAGAATATCCATATTACCCAACAGGATATGGAAGCTGAATATGAGTTGCTAGCCGAACAAACTAAACAAAAAGTTGAAGATATTCAAAAGCGAATTATGTCAAACCCGGAATCTTTGAGTCAAACGACGACCAAGCTGTTGGGACAAAAGACGATGAACTTTATTTATTCCAATTGTGAGTTTGAATTCTATAAAGAAGAACCTGGCAAAGAAGAAACTCCAAAAGATCAATCAGGTTAAATTGGTTTTGCCATGAGGGCTTTTACGATATCAAGGTAAACGTTCTTATGGGAGAAAATTTCAAATCCCGCCTTCTCGGCATTGCTTACTGTGTCCCGGTCTAAATAAGTGCCTTCCAAAAACTCGGTTAAATTCGACATGGTTTTAAGAGCAATGGCATAAAAAGGATTCTTGCTTAGCACATGTTCGTACATAACCAGTTTGCCCTCAGGTTTTAGAACTCTTTTAATTTCTTCAAGACAAGTTACTGGGTGTTTAACCGAGCAGAGAACACAAACGGTTACCACGCTATCGAAACTGTGATCTCGAAAAGCAGAGGACTCTGCATCCATAAGGCATAGGTTGATTTTTCCTGGATAGCTTTTAGCTCTTGTTTTGGATTGCTGAATCATAGCCGAGCTGATATCGATGGCCGTTATTTTTAGGTCAGCAGGAAAGTTTACAGTTTCCAGTCCAGTTCCTATTCCGATATATAGAACTTCTCCCGACAGATTTTCAAAAAGTGATTTTTGATGCGCATTCCAGCGCCGCATATCGCCTTTCCTTAGAAAATCAAAAAATTTGGCCACTCGATCATAAGACTGTTTTTTTGATTTCATAATTCTGTCAGCCGTTTATTGGATAGATAAACCTGTAATGCAACGAAAAACCCTATTGCAGTTCCTCCCAAGGTGACGTCAAACAATGCTAGAGAGGGGAGGGTGGACAGCATTCCTGCGGGCATGCCTACCAACATTGCATTTATATGAAGCGGGATCATAACCTCAAAGGCACCGAAGAAAGGCATTAAAAGGACCATCAAAATCATCATTAAACTCATTCCAATCAACCCGCCTAGTATCATTCCAAGCAGCATACTCGAATTGGGGGAGACCACAAGGTAAGCACAAAATGCCATTAAAGCACCCGAAAGGGTTCCAATAAAGAAATCTGCAATTCTTAAGCTCACAAGCTAAATATTTAATAATAAGTTGACGATAAGTCTTTAAAAGCAAACATTTATTTATCAGTTTACAGTTTTACCAGAATTCTACAATTACATAAATTATTATACTTTAAGGATTTCAGAGCAATTTAAAGACATTGCAAACAAGGTTTGTGGGTTAAAAAACTGGGAAATAATATTGACAGTTAAAGTGTTGCGAGTAATATTATTATAGCAATAATAATCGGATGCGAATTTAAAGACCATGGCAAAAGACTATTCAGGACCTGAAAAAGCAGCAATTTTATTGATGAGCTTGGGAGAGGACGTTGCGGCAGCAGTTCTATCAAACCTTGAAGAACGCGAAATTCAGAGTGTTGGAAATTATATGTCCGCTGTCGGAGATGTGGATATTGAAGTCATGGATGCCGTAACCAAAGAATTTTTTGAGTTATTAGAATCAGGCGGCGGAGGATTGGGCATAGGAGGTGTGGAATTTCTCAAAACAGCTCTTATGCAGGCAATGGACCCGGCAAAAGCAACAGACATTCTTAATAATATTACAACCCCGGGCGAAGAATTGGGCGGTGGATTGGAAACAATTCGTATGCTTGATCCCAAAATCATTTCTAATTTTATTCTTAATGAGCATCCACAAACAGCGGCCATAATTCTGGCGCATCTTGATCCTCCTGTGGCGAGTTCAACCATTCGTGAACTTCCCGAGGAGAAAAGGATGGAAATTGTTCATAGGTTGGCCACTCTTGAAAGGGTTTCCCCAAACGTAATACGTGAACTCGACCGAGCTTTGCAGGCAGAGTTTAGAACATCGGGTGCGGTATCTGGAAACAAGCTAGGCGGTGTTGAAGTTGCGGCGGCTGTAATGGGAACATTGGATCGCCAGGTTGAAACAGAAATTCTTACTTCTATGGATGAAATCGATCAAGACCTCGCAAATGAAATCCGAAACCTTCGGTTCACCTTTGAAGATATCCTCAAAATTGATGACAATGGAATTCAGGCACTTATGAAGGAAATCAATACAGACGATCTTGTGATTGCATTGAAAGCCGCTTCCGATGATCTAAAAGAAAAACTGTATAACAATATGTCTGAGCGTGCTGCAACAATGCTTCAAGACGACTTGGAAGCTATGGGGCCGACGAAGAGAAGTGATGTGGAAGCGGCCCAGCAGAAAATCATTGCAGTCTGTAAGAAACTCGAAGATGAAGGCAAAATCCAGATCGCTGGTGGAGGCGATGATTTGCTATAAGGCTGCTTTCCCCGCTCCACATTTTTTTCTTAAACTTGTGAAATACCTGAACGATTAACCGGAATCAGATGGGACTTGATTTCTTTTTCCTCCTCCAACTTCTCCAAAACATCGTAGATAGGTGTTAGCCCCCTCGATAAAGTTCCCTCTAGGTGGATATAATAAGTTCCCGCTTTATCGTTTTCTCCAAGGTTGGATTCAAGGTGTAGAATGTTTAACCCAGCATTTGCCAAGGGTACCGTGGCATCCTCCACAACACCTAATCTATCCTCGGCAAACAGGCTTATCCGGACATCGGGTTCAAAGTGTTGTTGATTGCCATCTTCTAGTTTTATCAGGTGAGAATCCAGGTTTAGGGGATCACAAACAGATGAAATAATAGTTTCGAGTGCTTTTTTATCGCCTTCATGTTCGACCATCAGCATAATAGTAAAATAATTTCCCAAACGACCCATGGAGGACTCGCCAAGATTACAGCCATTATTACAAAGACCCGAACTCAACTTCGCAACAATGCTGGGTTGATCTAGCCCCACTAATGAAAGCATGAACCAATTTCGCATAGTTTATAAACCTTAGATTTAAATTTTATAGCAGTAAGAATAACACAAAATTTAGGTAAAAACGGGTTCATAGAGATGGGATCAAAATTTAACCCGATAGTTTCTTTTAATAAAAAGGTGGGTTTTTAGAGGGATTTTCTATTCGATCTATTTTTAAAAGACTGCTGCTAAGAACCTTCTCTTTTCATCGGAGCATGTGCGTTTAGAATCACGGACTCAAGAATCTTTGGGTTTCCTTTTGCGTATTTTCTTGCAACGAAAAAGTGGTTTGTGGCATCTCCATGCCGCCCTAGTGCATCCAGTGAAATTGCTTCATTGTAGTGTGATTCTCCAATTCTTGGATCAATTTCGGATGCCATGTGAAAATGTTTTAACGCTACATCATAATGCCCTTGATTGTAGTGGGAAATGCCTTCCTCATTATGCTTGTTAGCTTCTGCATTTGCTCCGCCAGGAAGTTTTAAGGCAGGATCCGGGGTAGAGGCGCATGCAGCAATAGAGGATAAAAATAATAAGGCTATTATAAGTTTTAAGTTTTTCAAGGGAAACTCCTTTCGGAGATTTTAACGCAGTATTTGCAGGAAACTAAAAGGGAGGCCGGTTTAACGACCTCCCTGAATAAAAAAATTTGATTAATGACCGAGGTGGCCATTCAGAATTGGAGATTTCAAAAGTTTCTCTTTATTCTTTCCGCTAGCTTTCTTTTTAGCAACACCAAAATGCTTAGTCGCCACTCCGTGCTGCCCCAATTTATCGTAGGAAATTGCTTCGTTAAAATGGATTTCTCCAGAAGATCCATCAATTTTGGATGCCTCCTTAAAATGTTTCAAGGCTTCATCGTGATGTCCCATCCCCCAATGCTTGATTCCTTCTTTATTATGCATCTTAGCATCTGCTTTTGCATTTTCAGGAAGTTTCATTGGTCCCTCGCCAGCAAAAGCAGATGCTGAAAGGAAAAATAAAGAAAACATAGATGCTGTAAATATGGCTAATACGGTAGATAATTTTTTCATCGGTAACTCCTTTTATGTGTAGATAAAAAATTTAACCAAACCAGAACTTTTAAATACTTACATAAGCAACGCTATTTTATCTCCATACTTAACAGCCTTTGCTTACGGATTGCTTGTGTAAATACATATTCTTATTAAACCATAGTACCTTAAAAAATCCTGCAAATTAAATCCTAAATAATTTTAGTAAAATTATTAATTTCCTATAGATTTATGACAAAATAGTTACAGGCTTCAAGCTAGGGAATTTTCAAGTTCGTTGAAAAACGATATAAACTGTAAACATCTCAATTGTATAAATTTCATGCAATAACGCTAACAAATTAAATTGGATACAGGCAACCCAATCGATCGCCCAAGGGTTTTGTATAAAAATAAACCTTTTTAATTGGTTATTTAGAGGATAAACACGAGATATGAAATTAGATGGTGTGCATCATATTGGAGTTAATGTCCGTGATTTGGATAGAGCTGAAGCCTTTTATACTGAGGTCCTCGGTTTTAAAGTTATCGATCGATATCAGGAAGAAATTCGTCATTCCATGCTGGACACAGGTGCCGCAAAAATCCATCTTTTTGAGTCGACGGACCTAAAGTTTGATGAAGCAATTCATCGTCTGAGTGAAGATGGCTATGCCCACATGGCTTTTGGAACAAGCAGGGAGAGGTTTCCCCAGGTAATGGCAGAACTAAAAAATAATAATATTCCCTTTCGAGGGCCACTCATCCTGGGGAAAGGGGAGTCTGTTCATTTTAAGGACCCTGATGGTAACCACCTCGAAATCCGCTGCCCAGCAGAACTTTCCTGAAAGAAATACGAAATTAAGTTTTCCCTAATTTTTTTAAAAGAAAAAGTCAGCCAAACTTAACTGTAAGTTTAAAACCTGTAACTTCAGGTAAAGTCTTCAGCCTGTGTTTGTATATTAGAGGTGCGCTCAGGCCATTTTGAATGTACCAATACATAATGCATATTATTCAAATAACTGAATCTTTATACTTTATTAGATTTAAATTTTTTCATTATTAATCTCCAACTTTTTCAAAATAGATATTGCCTATAGGTTTTCTTAAAACTATCCCAAAGGACTGTTAATTATTTTGAAAAATGCTATGATTGAACCAACTCATTTTTGAGGTTACCTCCAAATGGACAAGCCGCCATTCCAGTTTAGCTGTTCCAGCTAATTAAAATTCACTTTCTAATAATATCCTAGAATGGAGGAGGTAGTGTTATGGAATGGGTTATCCCTCTAATAATTATATGTGCGATCCTTTTTTTGGTTTACACATTCGTAGTTGCTTTGAGTGATGAGGCTTAAAA
>CAYYIR010000085.1:0-8263 GCA_964471995.1 uncultured Nitrospina sp.
CCTTCTTCAAACTCTTTAGCCGCAATATTCAACATCATGATTATTTTTTTTACTTTATCTTGTGATTCTTGCTTTACTGGTTCAGCAAAGGAGGTTTTGCCAATAAGAAATAAAATGGATATTCCTAGAGCAAAAAATAGCTGGAATTGTTTCATGGGGTACATTTTTTATAGACCGAATAAAATTTGGGGAAACAAAGTAGACATATTTGATATCCTGATACTTAACATAATTATGAGAATGGTTTTCAATAATATGGCAGGTCTTTTTAAAAGTCAATTAAAAGACCTTTGCAATTAAATTAAAAGGAAAACCTAAAAACTCCTCTTATTATTTTGCTAGTAGAATTTTATAGATGCAAGTTTTAATTTTAAAAAAAATTTTAAGAAACAAAAATTTTGATAAGTTAAAAAAGCTAGAAATAATTAAAAATTCTAAAAAAGTTATTTCCTTCTTATAATTAGTAAAACTCCTTTTTGAGGTAGAATAACCATAATAAGTATTAAATTTTTAAAGGCATAAAAATTATGAAAATCTTTTGGAGTGGAAAATGTTAAAAAAAATGATTCCGTTTTTGGTTTTCTTTGGAATTTTAGGTGGATGTTCACTTCATTCCGGTTCTACATATGAAAGCGGTGAAATGGGAGCACCTGCTTATTTTAAAAAAGGAGTTATTTTATCTGTTAGGGATATAAAAATTAAGGGAAGAGAATCTGGTGTAGGAGCCATAGCAGGAGCCACTGCGGGTGGCCTTGCTGGTTCTACATTAGGAGATAATACTGCAACAAAGGTATTGGGAGGACTAGGAGGAGCAGTTATAGGAGGTATCGTAGGAAATACTGCCGAAAATTTGATTACGGGTGGCAACGCTTCAGAATTTATTATTCAACCTGATGAAGGCGATCCATATTCATTGGTACAGGTTAATGATGAACATCTTAAGGTAGGTGAAAGAGTTTTGATTATGGAGTCCGGTAAGTTGCGTATTGTGCGTGACAATACAACTGCGAAATAAATTTATGAATATAAATGCTAATTATCAAAGATTAATTGAAAGGCTTAAAGAATCTAGTCGCCTAGGAGGAATAATGGGCATTCTGCATTGGGATCAAGAGGTAATCATGCCCAGCGGAGCAGCGGAATCGCGTTCCAAACAGATGGGAGTTTTGGCTGGAATAATGCACGAAAAAAGTACCGATCCCGAAATCGGCAAATTATTGGATAGTTTAAATAGTGATGATTCTTTTAATAGTTTTGAAAAATGTAACATTCGAGAAGCTCGCCGAGAATACGAAATGGAGACCAAAGTTCCTAAAAATCTGGTTATGGATTTGGCAGAGTGTTCTTCAAAAGGGCATCAGGTTTGGATAAAGGCACGTTCGGAAAATAAATTTTCAGATTTTGCACCTATACTATCGCAATTAATAGAATTGAAAAAGCGTTGGGCCGAATATGTTTCTCCTGAATTAGAATCTTATGATGCTAATATCGACCTTTATGAACGTGGGACTACTATGGCCGATATAACCCCGGTATTTGAAACCTTAAAGGCTGAGTTAATACCCTTAATACGAGATATCCAGCAATCTGATTATAAACCTGATACATCATTTCTTTCAGGGAAATTTTCTTTAGAGAAACAGGAAGCGCTAGGTCGCAAAATTAGTGAGGATATGGGATTTGCTTTTGATTGCGGTCGCATGGATGTATCAGTGCATCCCTTTTGTGGAGGAAGCCATCCTACTGATGTTCGTATTACGACTCGATATCGAACAGATAATTTTATTGAATCTCTTTATGCGGTCATCCATGAGACGGGCCATGGACTTTATGAGCAAGGTAGAATGAAAGAAGGAAGAGACCTTCCAGTCTCGGAAGCACTCACGATGGGTATACATGAATCTCAATCTCTTTTTTGGGAAAGGATGATTGCGCAAAGCCCGGCTTTTTGTAATCGTTATTTACCGTTAATAGCAGAAACATTCCCAACAAATTTTAAGGATGTTGAATCGGAACATTTTTATGAAGCTGTAAATGTAAGTGAAGCTTCTTTTATAAGGGTTGAAGCAGATGAAGTGACATATCCCATCCATGTTATATTGCGATATGAAATTGAAAGAGGCTTATTCGACGGTTCAATTGATATTAATACCTTACCAGAACTATGGAATTCGAAAATGAAAGAGTATCTGGGCGTAGAACCTCCTACCGACACATTGGGTGTCTTGCAGGATACACATTGGAGTGGAGCTGCGTTTGGCTATTTTCCTTCTTATACCTTGGGAGCAATTTATGCTAGCCAGTTTTATAAAATTTTGCAAAAGGAGAAGCCATATTTAGAAAAGGAAATTGAATCGGGTAATTTGGCAGTAATACGCGAATGGTTGAATCAGAAAATCCATCAAAAAGGACGCTTATTGTCAGCCTCTGAGTTGGTCAATCAGGTTACAGGGGATAATTTAAACCCTACTGTATTTCTTGATTATCTTAATGCTAAATATCGTAAAATTTACAGACTGGATCAATAATTTATGGATCAAAGTATTTCGAATAACTTAAGGGGTGAGTCGGGGCTAAAATATTTTAATTGTGATACCTGTAGCTCGCTTTTGCCTGCTCCTGGATTCTATTGTGATCAATGCGAACCTCCTAGGGGCCCTGCATCTATTATAGAAGAGGAGCTTACATTTTTTCAGGCGATGTTACGTATCAGCCTTCTAATTCTTTTATTTTTAGTGATTGCTATATTTAAACTCGATATAAATAAGGGAGATGAATTATCTTTTATTGAAAAGGAAGCGAAATTAAAAATTGCAGAAGATGAGGATTTTAAACTTTTCTATAAAATAAATACTGGCTTAGCTAATGTAAGAAATCTTCCAAACTCCAGAACAAGTATGATTATAGGCACTCTCCCTATGGGAACGCAGGTTGAAATTCTTCATGAGATGCATAGGGGTTGGTCAAAAGTTAAATATAAAATGGAACCCGGAGATCAATATAAAACAGGCTGGATTGCAACAAAACTTCTTAGTTCTGAAATTAAATAGGGTTTTCTGGATCTAGAGTCCTGCTAAATATTTTTTGCGGTTTCAATAAAGGTTTTTTTAAACTCTTCGTAATCACGAGTCACGGGAAATTGGGGAAATTCTTTTATTACATTAGTGGGTGCTTTAAAAAGAATCCCAGCTTCCGCTTGCTTTAACATTCCTGTGTCATTATAAGAGTCACCGGCTGCAATGACCTTTAAGTTAAGGTCTTGTAGTGCTTTTACTGCTTTAGTTTTTGCATCGCGAATTCGCAATTTGTAGTCGGTTATTCGCCCTGAATTATCAACAATTAAATCATGACAAAACAGGGTAGGGTGATCTAATTTTTCCATTAGAGGGCCTGCAAACTGGTTAAAGGTATCAGAAAGAATGATTACTTGAAATTCGGTTTTTAACCAGGAAAGAAAATCCTTGGCACCTTCCATGGGAAAAACTTGTTTAATCACATTCTGGATATCAGATATTCTCAGATTATTGTCGTTTAGAATTTTTAATCGTCCTTGCATCAGCTCATCATAATCTGGTATGTCACGTGTGGTAAGACGAAGTTTTTCAATCCCAGTTTTTTCTGCAAAGGCAATCCAGATTTCTGGTACCAATACTCCTTCAAGGTCAAGACAAGCTACAATCATTTGAAATTTCCTTTTTTGTATATTAGTTTAGGTTTGCCGGTATTTTATGGGCCTTATTTTTTCTCATTTCTAATAAATAAAGCCATTCTTCATTTCTTAATAAGTGAGAGATTAAGGCATATACCAGTATTCCCAAAGATATGCAACCCAGGAGAAAAGTTAAGCGAATTTCTAGCGCATCATTTAAATGGAACCAAACTATATTACAATAATAAATTATTATTCCCATAAAACATGCTGCTATTGACATTTTAAGCATGGATCGAAGAATTTTTCTTCCTCCCAATAAACCCAAACGTTTTCTAAGGCAATAAGTAAGAGCAATTACGTTAAATAAAGCGGAAATTGAAGTTGCGAGTGCCAAGCCGCCATGCTCTAGAGGCCCCATTAATATTAGGTTTAAAATTATATTAAGAACCATGGAGTAGATACCAATTTTTGCAGGGGTCTTAGTGTCTTGTAGGGAGTAAAATGCCGGAGCAATAATTTTTATTCCAGAATAAGCGCAAAGGCCAATGGAATAGAAAACAAGAGCTACTGCTGTTCCTTGCGTAGAAGTGTATAGAAATTCGCCGCGCTGCCATAATATATTCACAATTGGTTCACTTAAGATAATGAGTCCAATGGTAGCAGGGATGGTAATAAATAAAATAAGCCTTATGCTAAAGTTAAGAGTTTGTACTAATTCTTTTGTTTCCCCTTTTGCTGCGTGGTTCGATAAAGTGGGCAGAAGTACCACGGCTAGAGCAATGGCAAAAACACCAAGTGGAAGCTGAACCAATCGATTGCCGTAATAAAGGTAGGAAATTGAGCCATCTGGTAGTGTAGATGCTAATAATGTATCCACCAACAGATTTAATTCATAGACAGCTAATCCCAATATTGCCGGACCTGTTAATTTGGCAATTTTTATTACCTCTGGTTGTTTTATGTGAAGATAATTTTTCCAGCCATAACCTTGTTTGATAATAGTTGGTAACTGTATGAAAACTTGAAGGGCACCACCTATAAGGACACCAATTGCCAAACCGACTATCGGTTTATCCAATTGTGGAACCACAATCAAAATTGCAACAATCATAGAAATATTTTGCAAGATAGGCGTAGCCGCAGGTAAAGCAAAAACCTTAAGAGAGTTTAAAACTCCCATGGAAAAAGCTGAAAGACCAATAAAGAATAAATAGGGAGACATCCATCGAGTTAAATCGACTGTAAGGTTGAATTTTTCAGTATCATTTAAGAAACCGGGTGCGAATACAGTAACGACCGCTGGGGAAAATATAAATAATGCAAGCGAGAGGATTGATAAAAGTATCAATAAAATATTAAAAATATTAGCGGTTAGCTCTTGAGCTATTTTTTGTCCTTTTTGGGTCAATGTTTCTGAGAAAACGGGTATAAATGCAGAGGCAATTGCTCCTTCTCCCAATACCCGTCTTTGCATATTGGGTATTCTAAAGGCAACGAAAAAAGCATCGGCTGCTATAGATGAACCAAATGTCATCGCAATCAACATATCTCGGATGAATCCGAATATCCGGGAAAGAAAAGTTATTCCGCTTACAACGCCTGCAGTTTTACTTAAGTTGTTTTTCATCTGGTGGGACAGAGGGATTAGCGTATAATTATCAGTGGTTTAACAGAAACAGTATAACAAAGCTTAACTCATTAATTGTAAAAAAAGTAGAGTTGTTATTCTAAATCATATGCTAGGATTTAAAATTAGCAGTTTATGGAGTTTAATATGCCTAAAATCAAATTACGTGCTAAGGACCAGGTAATCTATGACAAGATTACTGAATCCTATGAAAAAACCGAAATTATTCAAAGACAACGGCAACTGACTTCAGGTCGTTGGGATTTTGTGGTTTTTGGTGACTCTGGTAGTAATCGAACTGTTTTTAGAGAGGGATTCGCTGAACACGCTTCTATTAAGCGTGCACCGATTTATATTGCCTCTTTGGCACAATCTGGATTAACGGATGTAAATGGTATTCCCATTGAGGAATTTGTCCAAGAAGATATTCCTGAAAAATATCAGGGGCTAGAAATAATCCAAGTGGATCCTTTGAGACCTTTAACCGTCGTAAAAAAAGAAAATTATGCTGGGAAAAAAGGTCCTGATAAAATTTGCAGAGAATATGAGGATACAAATATTGCTATTATTCGTTCCCCTCACGAAACGGATTGGATGATTTCTGTCATGAAATATTTGAATGAGTGCGACCAAAATTTCCCTGATCCCGTACAGCAGAAATTTTTGGGTAGATCTTCAAATAATATTTTTTCACTAGAGCAAAACCGATCTTCTTCAGATAGATTAAACTGATTTTCAATCCAAACCTTCTTTTTCATACACAATATAACCTGAATCCATCATACCAAGGGCTTTATATGTTTCTATGCCGGATTGATTGTTCTGAACTACGTATAGGCGCAAGGCTTTTACCTTTGGGTTATTGCGAGCTAAATTCTCTATATGATTAAAAAGAGCCCTAAATACACCTTGCTTGCGGAAATTAAATAAGACAAACACACTTTGGATCCACCAAATCAAGCCATTTCTCCAATCACTCCACTCATAGGTAATAAGGGTCTGGCCTACTACCATTTTATTTATTTCTGCAACAAAATAATGACAATCCTCTCTGTCTAATGCATTTGAAACACCAGATATAATTGTATCCAAGTTGAGATTTATGTTTTCGGTTTCATTAGCGAGAGCTTGATTGTTTTTAGCTAGGATTGTTATATCTGATTTAACAGCTTCTCTTATTTTTAAATTCATTTGTTATAGATCTTGGATAAAACGTTTTGCGTAAGAACGTATATCTTTACCGTTCAACACATGAAACCTTCTAACTTTCTCTATGGTTTGATTGGAAAAGCGTTTTAGAGGTAAATGAATTATATTTTTGCCATATTGACGGGCCAATCGTTTCCATTTTAAGTGTGGGGTACAGGGTGAAACTAAAGTGATATTTTTTTCACGTGAATGGAAAAATGCTGCTTCTAAAAGTTTCTCTTCCAAAGTTTGAGAAAACTTTAACCGTGGGTCTTGCCAGATATCAAGTATAGGGCGGGGAGGAAAAAGCATCATACAACCCCCATAGGTTGCCTGACCAATTCCAGGCCCAATAAGGTTTTCCATATATTCGGTAGCAAAAAAGCATAAAGTAGATTCTTCCTTATGTTCGGCATACCAGGTTTGTCTCCATTTATATTGATTTGGATTTGGTTCTGGATCAAAAAGGAAAACGATTATCTCAACCTCACCACGGGATGGTGGAATTTCTTTTACATAAATATCACCTGTATACCAATGTCTAAGGGTATCGCGAATATCAACCCCATCCTTAACTGAAGATGTAAATTTTTCTGTTCTTGCCAATTCATGGCTTAAGAGAAACCTTGTTTGTTCCCGAACATGGGTATTTAGGTTTTCTATTTTTTCATCTTCAGGAGGCCATGAACATTGGCCATAAGGATCCCACTTATGTTTCCAGTTCTCTTTTTCTTGTGTGTCTGGATCGGGTTTTAAGTTGAGAGTGCGCCACTCAAGCCGAGTTTCCGAAAGCCTATTTTTCATTTGGTTAGGTTTCGCATCTTCTGAGTTCAGTAACCCTTGATCAATCCCTAAAGATATGATGCTAGATTCCGTATCAATATCTTCAAAGGGATAATCTCTGGCTGCTTCCAAAACTGAAATGGCAAAAGGGTCGCCTCCAAATTGTTTTGCTGAATTTACCAGGGTATATAAATCTGGTAATAATCTGGATTCCATAAGCGTAAGATTTCTTACATACTGTAAAAGAATCTGAAATGTTTGCGAAGTTAGATTGTGGTAGCGGATTTTATTTTTTTTTAAGAATAGGTCACGGGCCCGAAGTAGAATTTCTTTGACACCATCTATCGGGGCATTTTCATCTCCTAGCATGTCTTGACGCTTTTTTTCATATAGATAAGTGATGAATGGAAATTCACTCAGTGAGAAAAAAAGGGTATTTTTATCAACTCGTAGCAAATCAGGGTTTTTTGGGTTAGCGACAGGCATTTTATAATTTTTTCGTTCATCGTATGCCTCTTTCAACCACGGCCAATCCATAACCGAACAGAGAAATAGGATATTTGAAAAATCCATTTCGAGGCAGTGAAGCTGATAAGCCATCCATCTCACTCGATGATCATGCTGTGAGTCTATTTCAGGTCTTTTTAATGTAAGTAGCAGGGTGCTTAAAAATTTTTCATAAGTGATTTTTTGTAAAGAAAAGGTGTCTGGAAAATTGATATGCCTGGTTTCAAAGTTTAATGTACTCCAGTCAATAAATCGTCGGGAAATCCCTTCCTGTTTTGCAACTCGTAAGCCAGCTATTAGAGGTTGACTCGGATCAATGGGTACATAGTTCAAAGCACCATCTTCTTCAAGTTGAGCGCTCAGGGTGATTTGAGGGAGCAAGTCTAAGCCTTTTTCTATAGAATTTTGGAACTCTGGGGGCAAGGCTACTGCAATACAATCGCTTTTAGTAGATAAAATACGGTCTCTAATCTCTCTGGAAAAACTTCCGCTTCCATGGATTAATG
>CAYYIR010000086.1:0-8242 GCA_964471995.1 uncultured Nitrospina sp.
AATTAATGGTGCCGGAGGTCGGAATCGAACCGACACGAGGTTGCCCTCGCAGGATTTTGAATCCTGTGCGTCTACCAATTTCACCACTCCGGCACTCTAGATAGTTGCTGTTACCAAGCCGGAAATATACCATATCATAAATTCCATTGGCAAAATTTTTCAGCAATTTTTTATAGCTTTTTAATGGAGAGTTATGGGCCTTTCTGAGATGGTAAATTTAATTTTCCCCTCTGATATTTGGAAATTAATTTACTTATTTCTGAAGCATCTTTTTGTTTCGGGTCTAACGCCAAAGATTTCGAGAAATAGAGAAGGCTTTCTTTCAAATTTTTTAAATGATAAAAATGTAAAATTCCCAGATTCTTAAACACTTGTGGAAACCGGTTGTCTATTTCGATACATTTTTTAAAATAAACGTCAGCAAGCTTCCAATTTTTCTGTTTTAAATAAATTTCCCCTAACTTTGAATAAGTTTCTGGAATATTAGGATTAAGTTGTAAAGCTGTTTTAAACCGAATAATAGCGTCTTCCATCCTATTATCTTTAAGATAAAGTTCCCCCAAATTGTAGTTTGGAACAAAAACCCCAGGTGCTTTTAAAAGAGATTTTTCATAGTACCGGATAGCAACTTCCTGATTACCGTCTATGCTATGGGCCCTTGCTAGGTTTATTAATGGACGAATTTTTTCAGGAGATTTTTTATAAGAATCTTTCCATAAGGATAACTCGGTTCTCCATACCTTGTTTCTTTCAATGGTAAGAATGCCGAACAACAGAATAATTTGGAATAAAACCAGAATCTTTAAACCTAACATGTTAACAACCTTTATGTATGTTAGATTTTTTAAAAAGCAGAAGATACCATAGGACACTATAAAAATAACACCTGGCAAAGCTAAATAAATTCGGTGTTCTGCAGCAAGATCATGAAGTGTAACAATAGATGAAGATGGTGAAAGGATAATAAAAAACCAGGCTAAGAAAAATAAATAGAATCTCCACTCCCCTTGCTTCAAAAAATAATAAATCATAAAAACTATAGAACCTATCCCGGAAATAAAACCAAACGAAAAAATGTGGGTAACTACTTCAATATCAGGATCGATATTTAAGTTGATGGGGAATAATATTTTTTTAAGGTAGTAAAAAATAATAACAGAGGGTTGGCTAAGCATATATTTTGCCCTACCAACCATTTCATCAGGATTGCTCGGCCCAATTAAAAAAGTTTCATCATTTAAAAGCTTATAAAAAAGAAGAGTCAGAAAAACTGAAATTACAATAATTAGATGCTTACGCCATTTATAAAGTAATTTTATTGTAAAAGAATCTAGGGGACAGGTTGCAATATAGTACAAAAATAGAATCAAGGGAAAAGTAGCAAGAGTTTGCTTGACACTAAACCCAACCACCGCAAAAAAGATTATTGATAAAAAAAGAAAAGTTTTTTTTAATAATCGTTTTGGTATTTTTAATTCAAGAAAATTTTGAAAAATCAAAAACCCACATAGATAGAAGGTGGAAGCAAGAATTTCTGATCTGGTAATGATGTAAATTACAGATTCGGTCTGGATAGGATGGATAAGAAAAATAGATGCAGCAACGAAAGAAATACTAACGTCATTATCACTTGTTTGAATTTGGTTTCTAAATTGAACCAGAACTTTTTGAAAAATATAAAAAACCAAAATCGAATTTAAAATGTGTAGGGATAGATTAAATACATGATAGCCAAAAGAACGAAGTCCGTCGAGATAGGTATTGATGGCCAAAGAGATGAATAAAAGACCTCGTGAAAAAAATCCCATTATCCAAAACTTGAGACTTATTATAGATTCTGGATCTTTCAAAAGTAGATTATTTTTTATATAGGCGACGCTATCAAACTGGAAAGTATTATGAAGATGATTGCCATATACCAGAATACCCAAAAAGGTAATAGACAGACAGCAGCATATTTTTGTTAAACGCGGACTCATAAATAAAAAACCATAAAATCTTTTACTTTAATTGTTCTAGGGAAAATTGAAGAAGTTTTTTGGCATTCACATTTTTAGGTTGAAGATTTATAAGCGTTTCCAAATGGGGGATTGCTTTTTTAAATTCCCCCTTTTTTAAATATATGGATGCAAGATTATTTTGAATAGTGGGAATGTTCGGGTTAATATGCAACACTTTTTCAAATTCGAATTTGGCCTTATCCAATTCACCTATACTCCAGAATATAGTACCTATATTGTTATGGGCTTTATAGTAGTTAGGATTAATTTGTAAAGCTTTCCGAAAATGAAACAAAGCATCGTCAAATTGATTTAATTTTTGATAGGAGTTTCCCAGATCAAAATGATAATCCGCATTGAAAGGTTTGATGGTAATAGCATTTTTAAAATAAGGAATAGCTTCTTCATATTTACCCAGAATGTTCCTGGCAAAACCAGAATAATAAAAAGTATCAGCCCTTTTAGTTCCTAGCGCGATTCCTAAATCAAATTTTTCAATAGCCACCTTCCAGTTTTTTTTGCGACTAGCAATGTGGCCTAGATTTACATGAGATTCAATTTGTAATGGATCAATGGACAGTGCTTTATTCAAAGCAACTTTTGCCTTTTCCAACTGGTTGGCTCCCATATAAGCAGTGGCAAGATTATTTTGAACCAGGGCTTTGTGTGGCGATTTTTTGGATGTATCTTCCCAAAGAGAAATTTCAGAACGAAAATCAAGAGACCGATTTAATGTTAACAGAGATATTAATAGCAGAAAGATTATAAATAGTATTTGTGGCATAAAACGTTGAATTTTAATATTCAAAAATATACATCCCAAAATTAAGCTAAATCCTAAACTCGGCAAATAAGCTCGGTGTTCTGTTGCTAATTGTTTTAGGGGTATAAAACTAGATGTTGGAAGAAGAGTGATGCAAAGCCATGCCGCTCCGAATTTTATGAGAATTGAGTTTTGTTTAAAAACTGCTACCCCAGCACTCAAAAGTACTAGCAAAGAAATAAACCAATCCCAATGGAACCAGGATTTATAAAGAATAATATCTGGTTCAAAATTTAAACTAAAGGGAGCCAGTAATTTTAAAAAGTAATAACCCACAACAACCCGGATCTGACTTAGCAAATATAAAAGTCGGTGGGTTTCTTCTGAAGTTGGATCAGCTTTAAGCGAAAATAGATTCCCCTGCTGTAAATACCTATATGCAAGGAAGCCAATTAATATAAATAAAATGGAGGCAATTTGAGGGACTAGACTCTTTCTATTTTGTTTAGCAGTTGAAAGCCAGATATAAACAATAGCCATTAGAGGAAAAGAAGCTACAATTTCTTTGGTGGCAAACCCTAAAAATAAAATAATTAAAAAGAAAAAAACAAGTATTAAAAAATTAACTTTGGAGATTATGCCCTTAATTGGTTTTTTAATATGAACCAAAATATAAAAAGCTAATACATAAAAAAACGTTGCTAATAAAGAAGAGCGGCTAGAAATATAAGTAACCGCCTGAATATTTAAAGGGTTTAACAAGTGAATAGAAGAGCATATTAATGGAAGGTTTTTCTTAAAAGATATTTTTTTAATGGATTCAATAAGCAAAAATTCTTTTATAAGAAAAAACCAAAGAATTGAGGTGAGGATATGTATAAGAATATTGACAAGGTGATAGCCAAAAACTTCAAATTCTCCAAAGTGTTGATTTATGGCAAATGAAAGTAAAAGTACGGAGCGATTAAAAATATTCTGAATGCCAACCTTTTCTTGAAACTTGCTAAGGTCTTTAATATGAGGATTTTCGACAATTGCATGTACATCGTCATAATGAAATGGAGAATGCAAAGTTCCAGAGAATGCTATTAAGCCCATAAAGCAAATAAGGCATATTGCCTTGATCTGGATAGTCAAAAAATTAGATTTTCCCGATTGACAGTTCATTTAGGAAATTTTTTTATAACTTCTGAGATTTTAATTTTTAGCAGTTCTTCTCTTTTTAAATCTTTATTTAATTTAAGGGCTATTCGATAATTTTTTTCTGCTTCTTTGGTCATCCTTTGAGCATAAAAAACATCACCGAGAATTACCAAGGTATTTATATCAGTAGGAGCCATTTTAAGTGACTTTCTTAAAAATGATTTTGCGTTTAAAAAATCCTTCAATTTTAAATAATTAAAACCAATATGAGTAAGAACAGAAGGACTCAGGCCAGCTACTGCTATATAATTATTAAATCTTTTAATAGATTCCTGCCAATGTAATTGTTTTTGTTTTACAAGCGCAAGATTAAACAAGGCGGGTTCAAAACGGCCATTTAATTCTAGACATTTTAAAAAATATTTTTCTGCATTATCTAGTTTGCCTTGCATCATAAATGCTGTACCTAAATTAAATTGGGCTGGTAATAAAGTGGGGTCTTCTTGGATGGCTAACTCCCATTCTTTAATTGCCTTGGGAATCCTTGCAGTTTTACCAAAGACTTCACCTAAATTTAAATGTGCAAGTGGAAGAGGAGTATTTCCGTTCTGAGATTTGTTATCCTTAATAGCTTGGTTATAAAATTTCTCAGATTTTTTAAATAGCCCTTTTTTGTTATAAACAGAACCTAATCCAATTTTAGCGGAAATATGTCCTGGCCTAAGAGAGAGTGTTTTAAGGTACTCTTTTTCTGCAAGATTAATTCTACCTTGATCCAAATAAACGCTGGCAAGATTATAATGCGGTTCTACGAGTTCTGCAGCGATGCGAAGATTCCGGTTATCAAAATTGAAATTTGCAGAAAGGTTTTTTCTTGCGAGAAACTCATCTGAATTTTCCAGGTTAAATTTGTCTTCAATAAATTTTGGAATATTTATAATGCTTTTTTCAAAATGATAAGCAGCCAGAGCTAAATCTCCCTTTTCAAAATATGCTTTTCCTAGATTGTTATGTGCGCGTGAGGAAACCGGGTTTTTTTTAGCAACATCCCTCCACAAACTTATTTCGCTAATCCAGTCACGATTTCTTGTGACCGTTGTCATTCCAAAGGTGATAATTAATATAGTTAAAAATCCAAAGCGATAGAGAGGTTGGAATCTTGATGCTCCCCAGCCGACAATCATACATAACCCTAATGTCATAGGCAGGTAGGTACGGTGTTCCACTGCAAGATCGTTTAATGGTATAAAACTCGAGGTTGGGGTAAGGGTTATAAAAAACCATGTGGTTCCTACCAGTAACCATGGGTTTCTAGATTTGATGGCAGTTATTACTAATCCAAATATTATTAATGCAGCTAAAATAATATAGGGATCCTCATGAAAAGTACTGAAAGGCATTCCGCTATCTACATTTAGGTTAAATGGAAATATAAAAAGCTTTAGGTAATAAAAGACAATTACTTTTATTTGAATAAGTAAATAGGGCCATCTTCCATATAATTCCAAACCTTGGTCTTTTGCATTATAGAGCCATGAATCTCCTAGTAAAAACAATGCTGATATTGAAAATAAAAAAAACAATAGATATAGCCAGTTTTTTTTCCATAAGCCTTCCAGATTGTTTTTTGCAAAAATAAAGACCAAATACCAAATCGCCATTAAAAGGGGGAGTGTTGCTGCAATCAATTTGGATGCCAGACTTAGGTACATTCCTAGAATAACCAGGGGAATTAGTATTATCTTATGCTTTAAATTTTCTTTTTTTCTTTCAAATCTAAATAAATTGATAAAAACGTACAAAGAAAATAAGTAGAAGAATGTTGCCAAAACAGAGGACCGGGAAGAAATATAAGAAACGGAATCAGTGTTTAAAGGGTGAAGTGAAAATATTAATGCAGTAATGAATGGAAATATCCAAATATTTGTTAAATTTTTAGTTTTATGGATTTTTTTTTCTGATTCATTTGAACTTCTAAAAAACAATGAAGTTTTTAAAACTGAAAAAAATATTAGAAGAGTGACTCCAATATGGAGCATGAGGTTAACCAAGTGAAATCCAAACTCTTTATTTTTACCCAGAGAATTGTTAAATGCATAAGTCCAAAGTAAAACGGGGCGATTTTCAAAAGAAGTTATCTTTACAAAGCTATTAAAAGAGTCCAGGTTTTCAATCCAAGGGCTGGAAATCAAGGGCACATCATCAAAATGGAATGAACCTTTGAGCGAATTAAAATATATACCTGTGCTTGATAAAACCAGTAGCATGATACAAGCCATCTGTTTTTGTATTATTTTTGGGATAAGTGCCATTAACCTAGGAAAGAAGAAAGGCTAAAAAAATTACCGAAAGGGTATATTTCTTAATAAGTCGTACCTTAATTTTAAATGTACCGTATTTATATATCGTCGGTTTCAAAAATATAGATGAGTGTAATTGATTGTTGTAATTATTAAAATATTGCTGCTTTTTAAATATAGAAAAAAATGTATACTAATACCGTTTAGTTTATAAAATAATGACACCTTATTTTTCTATGTATAAAATTTTATAATTTCAACGAGTTATTTTAAAATTTATGAAGTTAATTGACAAGCAAACAAATATTCTTGCACTTAGAAAAATATCTAATTTATTCCAAACGACTTCTTTGGAAATCGATGAACTTCTGGCAATGGTTATGAATGCTGCCAAGGATATTGTAGGGGTAAAAAATGGGTCTTTACTCTTGGTGCAAGATGAAAAGACTTTAAAGCTGCAATTTTACCAAGCCTCAGGCGAAAATATGGGCCAACTGAAAAATATTGACCTGCCTCCGGGCGTTGGAATTTCAGGGCATGTGGCAAAAACTGGAGAATCCATAATTTCCAACGATGTCGCGAAAGATCCAAGATGGTATCAAAAGGTAAGTGAAAAGGTAAAAACTCCTGTTCAGTCGATGGCGAGCTATCCGCTGATTCTTGAAAAAAAGGTCATAGGTGTTGTCCAGTTTTTAGATAAGGTCGATGGTGGTATTTTTACGGAAGAGGATTCAGAAATATTAGCGCGGTTTGCAAAATTAATGGCCAAATTTTTCCAGGTTTCTAGAAATAGGAAATTACTGGGAGAAGAATTTGGTCAACTTAAAGACCAATATTTACAACGTTACGCAATTGTTGGCGAAAGCCAGGCTATAAAAAAATGTATAAAAATGGCCGAAAGAGTTGCAGATTCTAAGGCGGCAGTATTGGTAACCGGTGAGAGTGGAACGGGGAAAGAGTTGTTTGCTCACCTGATTCATGATCGCGGCCAAAGACAGAACAAACCTTTTATATCTGTTAGCTGTGGAGCCATTCCCGCGTCTATACTTGAGCGGGAATTGTTTGGCCATGAAAAGGGGGCCTTTACAGGCGCGGATTCGCAAAAAATAGGTCTTTTTGAAGCAGCGGATAAGGGCACGCTATTTCTCGATGAAATCGGTGAATTGCCCATGGATATGCAAGTGAAACTGCTCCGTGTTCTCCAAGAGGAATCTTTCATTCGTCTAGGCGGGACTAAAAATATAAATGTAGATGTGAGAATAGTTACAGCTACCAATCGCGATCTTGAAAAAGAGGTGCGCGATGGAAATTTTCGGCAAGACCTTTTTTACCGAATAAATGTTATTAAAATTGTTTTACCTTCGTTACGTGAAAAAATGGAAGATTTGCCAGACCTGGTTTCCTTTTTTATGAAAAAGCATACCCCAAAAAACCAACCGATAAAAAAATTAGCAAAAAATTTAATCCCTCATTTAATGGGTTATTCTTGGCCAGGCAATATAAGAGAGCTGGAAAACTCAGTAGAGCGCGCCATTGTTTTAAGCGATGAAGAAGAGCTTACCCCAGATGCTTTCCCATTTGAAACTTCCCAATTACCGATTGAGCTAAATGTAGGTTCTAGCTTGAAAGAGGCGGGGGATTCATTTCGCAAAACATTTATTACCAACACCCTAAAATCCACATCGGGCAACCGCACTAGGGCAGCAAAAATCCTAGATGTTCAGCGTTCCTATCTTTCCCGCCTGATCAAAGAACTGGAAATCGATTGATCGTTTCCTTTTCAAATTCTGTTAATATATCTCGCGTATTCTTAAATTCATCACCGTAATTTGAAAGGGAATAGATGGTTCTGATTGATGGTAAAAAAGTTTCAGCGGAAGTTAGAGCTCGCCTTGCAAAAGAAGCAAATGAATTGAAAGAAAAAACAGGGAGGGTTCCTGGTTTGGCAACCGTGCTGGTTGGCGATGACCCTGCCTCCGCTGTCTATGTTCGAAATAAAAATAAAATATGTCGCGAATTAGGATTTAATTCCTTTG
>CAYYIR010000087.1:0-2445 GCA_964471995.1 uncultured Nitrospina sp.
CGATATCTCCATTACCAGTTTTAAACAAAACATGTTTCCTCGGTTGCATGCTGAAACACTTTTGCCCTTGGATCCTGAGCAATACGGTGCGTTGTCCTGGTACCCGCCTGGGCACGGGGATTTCTATTCCTGCCTTGAACAGCAGGGAATCCTTAGGCATTTCATAGAAAATGGAAAAGATATTCTGTTTATATCTAATGCAGATAATTTGGGGGCAGTAGCTGATCCTAAAATTCTCAATCAAATGATTGAACAAAAAATTCCTTTTTTAATTGAGGTAACCCCTAAAACTCACGCCGATGTAAAGGGCGGTACTTTGTATGAACAAGAAGGCAAACTAAAGCTGCTGGAGATTGCTCAAGTACCCAAAGAGCATATTGATGAATTTTGTAGCCAAGAAAAGTTTTCGGTATTCAATACCAATAACATATGGATCAACCTGATTGCACTTGAAGAAAGATTGAGTAAAGGACCTCTCAATTTGAACGTGATAGTAAATAGTAAACATATTTTGAATAAACCCATTGTGCAATTGGAAACAGCTATTGGCTCTGCTGTGGATTGCTTTGATGGAGCAGTAGGTCTGTGTGTTCCTCGAGATAGATTTATGCCGGTTAAAAAAACAGAAGACTTGCTTTTGGTTCAGTCCAATATTTTTAATCTGTTAGGCGGAACGCTTGTCAGAAACCCAGATCGAAAAAATCCAGATCTGCCAGAGATAAAATTTGACCTTGCTTTAAATCAGGTGGATGAATTTCAAAAATGTTTTTCTACTATCCCCGATCTGCTGGAGTTAGAGTCACTTGAGGTTGCGGGGCAGGTTTGTTTTGAAGGAATTGCTACATTAAAAGGAAAAGTAAAGCTTAATGGGATGAATAAGCCGATTGTAATAAATAATATGAAGACAATTGCAAACGAATCTATTGAAAGCTAAAAAAACCTGTCACATTATTAGATATTTTTTCGGTTGATAAATACATGCTCATTTTGATAGGAAAAACCCTTATATAAAATATAGGAATTAATGATTTAATGGCATGGGTTTATGGCTTATTATGTTTTTTATTAATCCAATTAAAGTATTTAAAAACAATATTTTAGTGTTAATGTCTTAAATAATCATTGACATGTTTTAATTGATAAGTATACTTTGCGCATATGCGGTGTAAGGCCTATATTATAGGTAGGAAAAATCTTATTTTTATAGGAAGACTAATGAGCCGTATTACCTTCAGTCGCTGGGAGGTAAAGTAATTGGTTCTTTGAAAATGTTCACTATAGGGAGAAGGCAAAGCTGCTTATTTGCCTATTTAGAATATTAAAAGGTGGACTTTTGTTAACTAGGGTAAGGGAGGATTTAAAATGAAAAAACTCGCTATTGTTTTGTTAGTTACCATTGCTTCATTTTCTCTCGCAGCTATCGCTTTTGCAGGTAACGTTGCTCCGGGTGGAATGGCCAAATGTAACAATGCTAAATCTATTAAAGTAACAGCAGCTAGTGATGGGGACGCAGAGGATAGAGGTTCTGCAAATGGATACTTATGGAAATCGTCTAATTTTACGACAGTTCCTTTTACTTTAGCTCCTAAAGATCACCAGGGCTTCTCTGGTAATGGTGGTGGAGCTGCTGGTAATAAGCAAGTAAAAATGCCCAGCAAACATTCCATGGGTCAAAAATCTGTCACTTTTAAATCACAGAAGGCGTTTAGCCGTGGTGATTCCATTGGTGATATCAGTGGTGAAGTGCGAATTCATAACACAGGAACAGTTCCTGTTACAGTGAATTGTGGTTAATCTTTAAAAGATTTATTTAGGCCGCCCTGATTTTCAGGGCGGCTTTTTTTTTACTGATAAAAAATAAGTATAGCCGTAGCAAGAACAATCCGATAGACGATGAATGGCAGCAACCCTACTTTTTCAATGACTTTTAACAGCAGTTTAATCGCTATTAAACCCACCAAGAAACTGACAGTTAATCCAACCATCAAATGAAAATGGGTGTAGTTTTGAAGATCTGTGGGTTGTGAAATGAAAGTGATGAGTTTATGTAAGCCTGCTGCGAAAATGATAGGACTTCCTAGAAGAAAAGAAAAGCGGGTTGCAGTGACGGGGTTTAAGTTGCTAATTAGACCTGCTGCAATGGTAATCCCAGATCTTGATGTTCCAGGTAATAATGCTATAGCCTGAGCGCACCCTATGAAAAATATTTTAAGTGGTGGTAGTTCTAATAAATTCGATTGAGTTTGATTGTGGTTTTTGGCAGAACGATCTGCCATATAAAAAACAACAGACCAGGTTAAAAGATTGATTGCCACAAATGTAGGACTGCGCAAGCTGGTCTCAATCCAATCCATAAAAAAGAAACCCACCAAACCAGCGGGCAGGGATGCAGCAATAATACTCCAGGCTAACCTGTGGCTTTCCTTCTCTTTATCAAATAATCCT
>CAYYIR010000087.1:2545-8233 GCA_964471995.1 uncultured Nitrospina sp.
CCATAAACGCATCGGCTGTTGTAGATACTACTCTTAGCAAAAGGATTGAATCAAGGAAAAAGAAACTACCAAAGCCTTTATATTTTAACTGGTTTCGATTTGCCGGGGTATTTAAATTGTGATATCTTACGCGTGCTGTAGTCAAATATTGTTAAAATTTAGAAGATTGCCTCCGCAGAAGTCCAAGTCACATCCTTTCGGTTTGGCCTATCCTGATTAGATGTAAAAAATTTAGAATAATTAATTTGTCATGAGAGATTTTTCACGCATAAAACGTCTTCCCCCATATGTACTGGGGATAGTAAACGACCTAAAATACGAAGCCCGAAAAAAGGGGGACGATATTATTGACTTTGGATTGGGGAACCCTGATATGGCAACCCCAAATCATATAGTTGATAAGCTAATTGAGGCTGCAAAAAAAGAAGCAAACCATCGATATTCACTCTCTAAGGGAATTTATAAGCTTCGCCTAGCTATTTGCAATTGGTATAAGCGTAATTATGATGTTGATTTAGATCCAAACTCGGAAGCTATTGCAACCATTGGCTCAAAAGAGGGAATTGCACATCTTGCTTTAGCTATCACCACCCCGGGAGATTCTGTGCTGGTGCCGACGCCCACTTACCCGATTCATACTTATGCCTTTATTTTGGCAAATGGGGATGTTACCAATGTACCTCTAGGGGATGGTTCAGATTTTTTTGAGGAACTGCTGGATGCTTTTAAGCGTAATTGGCCTCGACCCAAGGCTATGGTCATCAATTTTCCGCACAATCCTACGACCCAAGTCGTTGATATCGAATTTTTTGAAAAAGTAGTCGAATTTGCTAAGGAACACGATTTGATTGTTATTCATGATTTTGCATATGGCGATATCGTGTTCGATGGCTATAAGGCACCTAGTTTTTTGCAGGTACCAGGTGCGAAAGAAGTGGGAATTGAATTTTTCACCTTATCAAAAAGTTATAATATGCCGGGTTGGAGAGTGGGTTTCGCAGTTGGGAATAGTGAAATTATAAATGCCCTAGCGCGGATAAAAAGTTATCAGGATTATGGTATGTTCCAACCTATTCAAATTGCCGCAACGGTGGCATTGAATGGGCCGAGAGACTGCGTCGAAGAAATAACCGAAACTTACCGTGGTCGTCGAAATGTTCTCTGCGAAGCGTTGAATAGAATGGGATGGAAAGTAACGCCTCCAAAGGCAACGATGATGGTTTGGGCAGAAATTCCTGAATCGTTTAAAAAAATGGGATCGCTTGAGTTTTCAAAAATGTTGTTGGAAAAAGCCAAGGTAGCAGTAGCTCCAGGAATCGGTTTTGGGGAAGGTGGCGATCATTTTGTTCGTTTTTCGCTAGTTGAAAATGAACATCGGATTCGACAGGCAGTAAGAGGAATTCGTGAAGTTTTATAGTTTTACTCTAAACGGTTTTGAAATTGAAAGAGTGGATCAAAAATGAAAGAGATTAATATAGGCTTGATAGGGTTTGGCACTATTGGAGCTGGGGTCGCAAAGATTCTCACAGACAATCGGGAAGTAATCCAAAAAAGATTAGGTGCGACGGTTTGTCTCACCAAAATTGCGGACCTCGATATTGAAACAGATCGAGGTATTCATGTTGATGAGGGTGTTTTAACCACCTCGGTGGATGATATTCTTGAAAACCCGGATATTGATATCGTTATAGAATTAATCGGTGGTTATGATCCAGCTAGAGCCTTCATCCTTAAGGCGCTCAATAATAAAAAACATGTTGTGACGGCTAACAAAGCCTTGCTGGCAAAACATGGTGATGAAATTTTTACAATGGTTGAAGAAAAGGGGCTTTCTATTGGATTTGAAGCATCTATTGGTGGTGCCATTCCAATTATCAGGTCTATTCGCGAAGCCTTTGTGGCGAATCGTATCCATACTCTTGAAGGAATTGTTAATGGTACTGCAAACTATATTCTCAGTAAAATGTCAGATGAGAATTGTGATTTCGATGTCGCCTTGAAAGAAGCCCAAGAAAAAGGGTTTGCCGAAGCTGATCCCACATTTGATATTGAGGGCATCGATTCTGCTCATAAAATTGCTGTGTTGACACGCCTTGCTTACGGGACACCTGTAAAATTTGAGGACATCAATGTTTCAGGTATTACCGATATCACCTCCGAGGATATTGAATGTGCAAGAGAATTTGGATATCGAATTAAATTGCTTGCAATATCCAAATATGATGGAGAAAAGATTGATATTCGTGTGCATCCAGCAATGATACCTATTAGTCATCCTATGGCGAGCGTCAATGGTGTTTTAAATGCTATCCGTGTATGTGATGATATGATGGATGAAAATATTCTTGCAGGGCACGGCGCTGGAGCATTGCCGACTGGAAGTGCCGTGGTAGGTGATGTGATCGAAATAGCCCGTAACATTGCATCTAGTTCTATTAGTAGATTGCCGGCCGCTTCATTTCAAAGCTCAGAAATCAAACATATCCCTCTAAAAGACATAAGCACTATTGAATCGGAATATTTTTTGCGTTTCAATGTTTTGGACAAACCCGGAGTGCTCTCAAAAATATCCGGTATTCTTGGCAATCATTGTATAAGTATAGAATCGATGATCCAAAAAGGTCGAGGAGAGCAGGGCAAAGCAGTGTCCTTGGTTATGATGTGCCATCGATCAAGTGAAGGTAATATTCAAAAAGCCTTGCAAGAAATTGAAAAGCTTCACGTGGTCAGTGGAAAATCCAACCTCATCCGAGTGGAAAAATAGAAATGGAATTCAAGGCCTGGTTTCAATGTATTAACGCAGATTGTGGTAGCCGTTATGAGTTAACGGATATTATTTATCGGTGTCGTGATTGTGATGAGTTGTTGGAAGTCAAACACGACATGGATCAACTCAAAAAAAGGCCTGCTAAAGAATGGAGAGAACTATTCGAGAGTCGTTACAGAAAAAATGAATGGCCTTATGGTAGTTCGGTATGGGGAAAGAAAGAGTTGGTTTGCCCTAATGTCGATAATGAAAATATCGTTTCTACATATGAAGGTGGAACAAATCTTTTCTGGGCAGATAGGCTCGGTCAGGAATTGGGTCTTGAAGATTTTTGGGTCAAACAATGTGGTATGGCTCATACAGGGTCATTTAAAGATCTTGGAATGACAATACTGGTTTCGATGGTCAAACAGATGATATCCCGGGGAGAAAATATTAAGGCTGTTGCCTGTGCCTCCACTGGAGATACATCCGCTTCGCTCGCCGCCTACTGTGCAGTAGCTGGAATACCCGCAATTGTTTTTCTTCCCAAAGATAAGGTTTCGCTAACTCAATTGATCCAACCTATTACTCACGGTGTATTAACTCTTTCACTTGATACTGATTTTGATGGTTGTATGAAATTGGTTCGGGAGGTTTGTAAAAACAATGATATTTACCTAGCCAATTCTATGAACTCTCTAAGGATCGAAGGACAGAAAACTATAAGCTTTGAGCTAGTTCAGCAATTTAATTGGCAAGTTCCGGATTTTGTTGTTGTGCCGGGCGGTAACCTAGGAAATGTGAGTGCGATCGGTAAAGGTTTTCAAATGTTTTATGATTTAGGGTTGATAGATAGACTGCCTCGCTTAGTTTGCGCACAGGCAGAACGAGCGAATCCTTTATACAGAAGCTACAAACAAGACTTTAAATCTTTTGCACCGGTACAAGCTCAAAAAACCCTTGCTAGTGCAATTCAGATTGGTGACCCAGTGAGTGTTAAGAAAGCTATTCGAACCTTAAAAGCTTTTGATGGAATTGTTGAGGAGGCTAAGGAAGGTGAGTTAGCCAATGCAGCGAGTAAGGCCAACCGTACCGGTTTGCTGTGTTGCCCGCATACTGGCGTAGCACTAGCGGTTTTAGAGAAATTGGTTGCCCGTGGTGTAATTAAAAAGAAGGATAGAGTGGTTGTGGTTTCAACTGCAAATGGACTAAAATTCACCGATTTTTTATTTAAATGCCATACCAATACAATACCCGGCATTCAATCGGATTATGCGTTTGAAGCAGTAGAAGTAGCTTCAAAATATGAAGATGTTAGAAATGCCATTCGCGAGAAAATCGATCTATGAACTTATATAAAAGTTTGACAACATTTATGTTTTCTGTTCTGGTTTTATGTTTTGTATCCAATATCTACGCGAGCGAACAAGTTCTTGTAGAGGGTGGAGTTTTTGAAATGGGAAGTTATTATTGTGAAGAAGAACAAAGTAACTCAGATTGGTGTAATGATGAAATCCCTCACAAGGTGCAAGTTGACTCATTTTGGGTCGATAAATTTGAAGTGACTAATACTGAATACCGTAAATGCTTTGTTGCCGGAGTTTGTGAACCGGAAGTATTGCATGAAGACAGACCCGGAGATTTTAATAAGGAGAAGCAGCCAGTTGTATTTACAACCTGGAAAGAAGCATTAACGTATTGCAAATGGCGTGAAGGACGATTACCAACAGAGGCAGAATGGGAATATGCAGCAAAAGTAGAAAAGCTGGGTGGGGCGCATTGGAATCAGCCCTATGGAGTTGGCTCCCCTGTTTCTGTGGGGAGTTTCGAAGCAAATTCCAATGGTCTGCACGATATGATGGGAAATGTTTATGAGTGGACGATGGATTGGTATGGTTCCTATAGCACAAATCAAAAGCAAAAAAATCCATTAGGACCTGAAAAAGGAAAAAATAAGGTGGTACGTGGTGGCTCGTGGGACTCCTTGGGTCATTTTCTAAGAACTTCTGATCGGGTTCCTAAAGACCCCGATTTAAGATACAGCGGTGTTGGTTTTCGCTGTGTTAAGCCCAACTTATAGAAAGGTTAGTCATGAGTGATGTTAAAAACGTTGTTATTGTCGGTTCCGGTCCGGCGGGCCATACGGCAGCTATTTATGCAGCGAGAGCAAACTTGAATCCCTATATGTTTGAGGGCTATATGTTGGGCGGGTCTGCAGGAGGACAACTGACGACGACAACAGATGTTGAAAATTATCCGGGGTTTCCAGATGGGGTAGAGGGGCCTGAGTTGATGCAACTATTCCGAAAACAGTCAGAACGTTTTGGTACTGAAATGGTTCAGGAAGATGTTATAGAAGCTGACTTAAGTAAAACTCCATTTACACTTAAAACCGAAAACCGTGAGGTGAAAGCGCATTCTGTAATTATTTCAACGGGTGCGACTGCCAAACGTATGGGAATTCCTAATGAAGAAAAAATGTGGAATAACGGCATGTCTGCTTGCGCCGTATGTGATGGAGCCCTTCCTATGTTTCGCAATCAGCCATTGATGGTGATCGGAGGTGGAGATACCGCTGTTGAAGAAGCGAGCTATCTTACCAAGTTTGGTTCGGTGGTCTATATGGTACATCGCAGGGATACGTTGAGAGCCTCAAAAATAATGCAGGAACGAGCTTTTAAAAACCCTAAGCTTGAAATACTTTGGGACTCAGTACTTGATGATGCTATTGGAGAAGAGTATGTAACCGGGGCTAAAATCACTAATGTTAAGACGAAAGAAAATCGTGAGATAGAAGTAGGAGGTATTTTCTATGCTATCGGCCATACTCCTAATACCGGTATTTTTAATGGTCAATTAGACCTTGATGATGCTGGTTATATTAAAATAAAACTCGGTACTCAGGAAACTAGCGTGGAAGGGGTTTTTGCTGCTGGAGA
>CAYYIR010000088.1:0-8198 GCA_964471995.1 uncultured Nitrospina sp.
AAGCCTCATAAATTTCTTTTACACCCTCTCCAGGTGTTACCATGGGTTCAAACCCAAGCACATTTTTTATTTTTTCAAAAGACACATTATAGCTCCTTTTATCCTCATCATCGGGCACCACTTCAATTTCTATCGGAAAAGGAATATTCTCCCGCACTACATAAGCTAAACTCAAAATATTAAAATTATAGGCCGAACTGCCAACATTGAATTTTTGTCCATTTATAATCGATGGTTCCTGATCCATTAAATGCATAAATGCTCGCGCCGTATCACTAATATGGATAAAGGGGCGCCACTGAGTTCCCCCTCCAATCACAAAGATCTTACCTTTTTGAACTGCATTGAGAGTCATGATATTTATTGCCAGATCAAATCGCATTCTTTTTGACAAACCAAATACGGTGGCTTGTCGCAATGCTGTTACTGTGAAATTGTCATCGGCAAGAGCACAAACGTCGTTTTCTATAAGAACATTTGCTTTTGCATAAATGGAAACTGGATTAGTTTCGCTTTCTTCAGTAAGAGCAACATTCGTACTCGACCCATAAACAGAGCAGGAACTAGCAAGAATATATTGCCCAACTCCTGCCTTTTTAGCGAGTGCCGCTACATTGGCTCTACCCTTATGGTTTATAGAATAAGTAAGATCTCTATCTAAATCACCACATGGGTCATTGGAAAGGGCAGCAAGATCACAAACAACATCTATACCCGAAAAATCTTTCTCCACAAGATCGCGGATATCCATTTTTAAAAACTTGAAATTGGGTTTATTCTTAGTATCTCCCAATAATTCGGCACCAAAAAAATATCTATCCACTCCAGTAACGTTGCTTCCAACCTCCAACAATTGATCCACCAAGCAAGTTCCGATATATCCTCCCGCACCTGTGACTAAAACATTTTTTTTCATCATGAACTTTCCGAAAAAATAAGTATTAAAAAATAGGAGGCTTATAAAATATTTGACAACGTTGCTTCAAAACTTTCAATAGAAAACCCAAGCTTTCGATAAAAATTCATTGCCTCTATATTTTTAAGTTGTGTTTTGACTTTAACATTCTTGATATCTTTTTTAAAAAACCAATTTATGGAAGCATCCATTAAGGTTTGACCCAAATTGGCTCCTCTAAGTCCATCTTTTACACCTATCAATACAATTTCTCCAATTTCATCTTCTCTTTTTTTACACGTCACAAACCCCTTACCAGGAATATGAAGCACAATATCTGCCGCTTTACCCAAAACTGAATTTTCAATCCAAATAACATGCAATTGATCAGCTTCTTCATGACTAAAAAAAGGATCACTGTAAAATCTGCTATTGGGAAACATAGGCTTTACCATTTTCTGTAGCCCCGGCAAGTCATCTACCACGGCCTCACTTGCATTGGCATTCAAACCTAACCCTCTTTCTTCGATCCTAGATAAATATTCACACACTCCCATCTCCCATATAACTCCAACATCTGAAAGATAAAATTTATAACTCTCAAGCATATTAATAGTCGAAGGTTGTGGTGATTTTAAATGGCATACGATATATTTATAGTTGTTCTTCCTTGCTTCTTCTAAATCCTTAGCAAGAATATCCTCTGAGAGCTCATCAAATATCAAAGTTCCTATTTTTTTCTTGAAAAATTTAGTATCCCATTCTAGTTTTTTGATCATATTGACTATTTAATTCAAAACTTCTTTCAAAATATACATAGGTCTCTGTTGCGATTGTTTATAAATCTTTCCAAGATATTCACCAAAAGTTCCAAGCATAAGTAGTTGGATTCCTCCCATAAAAAAAACAGACATTATAATTGAAGCCCAACCGGAAACAGGAAATCCGAACATAAATTTTTTAAAAATTAAGTAAACACCTATCAAAAAACTCACTAAAGAAGTGAACAAACCTAAACAAGCAGCTAAACGGAGAGGCATGATTGAAAACGAAGTCACAGCATGCAAACCAAGTCTTATTTGGTTTTGCAAGTCATACTTGCTTGTTCCTTTCAATCGAGCGGCGTGGGATACTTCAATTTGGGTTACTCGAAAACCTGTCCAAGCCATCATCCCATGGACAAATCGCGAGTACTCTTTCATTTCCTTCAGTGAATCCACCATTTCCCTCCTTAAGATCCGCAACATGGTTTGGTTTTCTGGCATTTTCACATCTGATACTTTATTAATGGTCCACCAAAAAATGGCAGCCAAAGCCTTTTTAATAGGTTTATCCTGACGATTATTTCTTATCCCATAAACCAGATCATAACCTTCCTTAAATTTGTCATAAAGCTTATCTATTTCTTCTGGCTTATCCTGCAAGTCCCCATCCATTAATATAACTCCATTGCCTTTAGCAAAATCTAACCCAGCGGTAATTGCATAATGATGACCAAATTTTCTAGAAAACCTTAACCCTTTTAGCCTTTCATCCTTAGCGTGAAGTTTCCGAATTAAATTCCAGGAATTGTCCCAACTGCCATCATCCACCATAACTATTTCAAAACTATTTTCAGCAAACCCTTCTCGATCGCACAATTTGTCAAGAACCAAAATTAACCGCTCATAGAGTTCATGTATATTTTCCTGTTCATTATGAACAGGGATCACCACCGAAATTTCAGGAGCTATATTGCACATATCATCATTTTCCATACAATTCTCTATACGTTATATATATAAAAAAATTATTTAAGATTAATTTTAAATACATTGAAATTTCATATGCTATTTTATGCATTCCAGGATGATGTGATTGTAGGGAATTCTCAATAAATCATCTCTTAGGCTCACTTCAACGCGTGAAAAAACTTTAGAGGCAAGGTTAGCATACCCATCCTGGGTTCGAACGAATTGTCCTCTATCATTGGAAATTATAAATCGGGCAATCCTGGATTGGCCTGCAACAAAACAACCATCAAATGTAATCAATCTGCCACCTCTCTTCAAAGCATTAAATGCAAGCTTAAGTAAAGCAAGAGACTGATTATCATTTAAATGGTGCAAAACACCCACCGCCATCACCAGATCAAATTTATCAAAACTTTCCAGAGTTATTTTGTCGATCATTCCACAAAAAAAATGCGCATTTTCACCATATTTTTTCTTTGCCAAATTTATATATGCCAAATTACTATCAAACCCTATATATTCAACATTGGAAAAATACTCCAATGCCTCCCCTGGCCCGCAACCAATATCCAGAATCCTATCCCGACTTTTGAACCGGACATATTCTCTAACAAAAGTGGATGTGGCCCTTTTACCACCCACCAAACCTCTATAGGCTAGGTATAGATAGGGAAAGTTTAAAATTTGTGTCAGGTTAGGAAATTGCATGCGATTTTAAAGGTAGATTATAATTTTTTTGAGGGATTTTGGGTTTTAAGCTAAAGGATTCATATAATTCCCAAGGAGCCAAGGTAATAGCCTATTTTACAATAGTTTATGTTGGATCGAAAGTTTTTTCTCTAATACAAAAAACTACCACAACCTTTTCGGCAATATACGAAAAGAGATCAAGGAAAATCATAAGATGTTTGGCATTCGATACCCACAAAAATTAATTTTCACAACTTAAATTCTCAACCTTAATTAAGTAAGTTTATTATTCAAATAAATGGTTCGTTTACATTAGCTTTCTCAGCAAAAAAACACTATCATCTGAATTATAAAAGATCTACTTAAGATCTTGTTTTTTCAAAACCTTAATTACTTCTTAACTATCTACTTCATATTTCCGTAAGGCATTATTAAGAATAAGTCAAAACACAAAACATTGGGAGTTTTAAATAGGCTGCCTTCTTAAAAATTCTCAAAACAGAAGACCTCAAAAATAGCTTTCAAGAACTTTTAGATAGCACTATGAATCTAATTGCCAAAGACATAGAGTTTAAAACCTCATGGAGCAAAATGACCAAATTGGGAGGTCAGTCCGGCGAATATTTAGATACAAATAAAAATATCTTACTGCAGGGAGGAGATAAATCTTATCGTATACTACTGATGGTACCCTATGGAAATATCCCCGCCTATTGGTTTCCCCTCGCTTTAGGTTATTTAAAAAGTAATATCCCAGAAACGCATCACGTTAAAATTCTTGATTGTACACTCGATGATATTCCTTCAGACTCTCCCGATCTAATAAAGGAACTTAAAGAATTTGATCCAGACATCGTAGGAGTTAGCACCGCATCTCTTACATCATCAGAAGCAATTAATGCATTGAAAGTCGCGAAAGCTTTAAAACCGGAGGTTATTACGGTATTAGGAGGATCACATCCCACCAATTATCCCGAGAAAGTGATGAAAAATAAATATATTGACTATTGCTTTAGAGGAGAAGCGGATCTTTCATTTGCAGTATTCCTTAACCAATTGACATTGGGTAATTTTGATTCAGTTGACGGATTAGTTTACAGAAAAAATGGCGACTTAGTAAAAAACGAAATTAAAAACGAAGATGATATTGATAAAATTAAAATGCCTGACTATCATGCCCTAAGGCTAAAAACCTATCTGGATCATGGTTATAATTATGGGGGATTTTATGGCAAAACGGCTCCCATCTGGGTTACACGTGGATGCCCATTTAAATGCTCGTTTTGCTCAGCTCCTTTGCTAAATGGCAGAGGAATACGTGCCCACTCTCCTGAATACCTGGCTAACTGGATTGAGTATCTTTATCATGAATTTGGAATAAGGCAGTTTAGTATTATTGATGACAATTTTACTTTTGACATGGACTATGCAAAATCATTTTGCCAGTTCATTATTCAACGTGTAGAAAACGGTTGGTTTAGTGAAAAAATATATTTCACAACCCCGAACGGCGTCAGAATGGAGATGCTAGATGACGAACTCCTAGTCCTTATGAAAAAGGCAGGTTGGGAAGGACTCACCCTCGCGCCGGAAAGTGGCTCCAAAAAAACTCTTGTAAGAATGAAAAAAAATACCAATTTGGAAGAAGTCCCTAAAATCGTAAACAGAGTTCGAACGGCCGGACTAAAGGTCAGAGCCTTTTTCATGATAGGATACCCTGGTGAGACGCTTGAAGATTTAAAAGATACCGTAAAGCTAATTCGGAAGTGTATGCTCGATTCTATTATAGTTGGACGATTTGTTCCTTTACCTGGAACACCAATTTATGACGAATTAGTGGAGTTAGGAGAGATCCCAGAAGATTACATTCCACCACAAACTTTTTCAATGTTCACCCCATTTCAGCAAAGAACACGTCACAAAATATACAATCCTGCTGGTTTTGAAAGGTTCAATCTCTTCTGGTTTCTGTTAAGGGAGCACGTTTTTCTTGCCTTCAGAAACCCTCGAGCCGTTTTATATTTTATTAAGTATTATGGAATTATGAACGTAATGAAGAAAATGTTCTTTTTAGGTAAGCCTACTGGAGAAAAACTTGGAAGCGCCTACACCACCGAGAAAGTTGGAAAAATTTCTCGAACCTAGCAATAACTAATAGACCACTCAATAAAAAGTAAATTAGTTTTTCCACTAAATTTTTAAATTAAGCATGCCCATCCTGAAAAAGGTAAAGCCATTTCAAATACCCTAAGATTTGCCTGAAACGAATTTTTAAAATTTGATAAGCATATTGAAACACAAAAAGGTTAACAGATTTTTAATTTGGCCAAAATTTCCTAAAAAGAAAATACTTTAGATGTTTCTATTTCAAACATTATTTGTTTTTGTTGTAATTTATGTTTCGTCAGCCCTACTGGCTGAGACCATATTCACATCCAAAATAGAGAAAAAGCTCCCTACCGGTGTCCGTGTTGGACTGGGTTATTTCCTATCATTATTTTATTTTGTTTCAGCATGGTTGTTCCTGTCTATCCGTCAAGCATGGTTATTTGGCATCCTATTATTAGGGCTCTATGTTTATGGGAAAATTTCCAAAGGATGGTTAGTCCTTGAATGGGGCAATCTGAAATGCCTTCTAATAAAACACGCAAAAACTCTGGGTGTGTTTTTATTATCTGCAAACTTATTTTTTATACCTCTTCACTTTGCAGGACATTATGGTCCTTTTACTGAAGGGGGTGGGGATATCACCGTTTACTCGGATGTCGCAAAAAGACTTACAGACTTCAATCTTAATGCGGTGGGGTTAGACGAAAGTGCTTCTTTGAAAGAAAGATTTCAAAGAATTAAAGAACTAATCAATAGAGATTATAGTGATTGGTATAAAGCTCAAGGACCAAACTTTATAAACCCTCCAAATGCTAATTATCAAACTAACAAAGTAGCCTTTAATTTATACCACAATCCTACTCAATACACTCCATGCGCACAGTTTGCGTTTCTATCAGGCGAAACAAACTACTCCGTATTTTATGCAGTAGTAGCCTTTCTTTATTCTCTTATCTTGGTTTCGGCATGGGGGTTCTTTCGTCAATTTGGATTAATGCCTGCCATGCTTTCAGTATTGCTCATCGGGGGATCTAATGGATTGGTTTCTGGTTTTTATAATATGTATCTGTTACAGGCTCTGGCCATAACAATCCTGGCCCTTACACTAGCTGTAGTACCTTTTATAAGACTATTTTCAATTGCTGGGTTGAGGGTTTATGGCTTTGGAAGTTTATTTATTTTGATGAGCTATCCACATTTTTTTCCGATCATTGCACCACTTTTGGTAATCGCATCGATAGCTTTCTTTTACAAGGAATCAGAAAAAACTGAAATATCAAATTTAGCTAACAACAGTTTGACCCAAAACCTTTTTCACTATTTTCCTCTGATCATATTTTTTTCACTTTGCTTGGTAGAAATATATGTCGGATATGGACGTACTTTTGATTGGTTGACAAGCAAACTTACTAGTTTTCTACAGGAAACAAACCCTTATATGGGTAATAGTGTAGTTACCCTTTCCGACCAATGGTGGACCTTTATATTTGGATTGGCATCGCAGCAACATTTCTTACCTTTCATGGAAGAGATGAGAACTATGAACTTGTTGTTTATGCTGGGAACGTACGTGGGTTTTATTTTATTTGCCATAAGTTTGTTATTGATTCTCTCATGTAAGTCTCAACCTGCTTCAGGCCAACAAGAAAATAAGAAAATATGGCATTACATTGGCATTTACGCGGCATTGGTTATTGTTATAGGTATATATTCGGGAATGACCCAAATAACGTTGTATAGCCAGGCAAAGGGAGCTCAATATTTATTAATTTGCTTATATTTCGTCATGCTATTGCCATTTGCGATACTTGATAAAAGATTCGGCCCAATCAAACTACAAAATCCTTTTGCGAATAAGAACAAGAATAAAAAAATTGCTATAACTACTAGTTTTTATGTGCTAATCCTATTAGTTTTTTCTGCTTTTCTCTGGGTGCCAAGAGTAATTTATGCTCATAGAATCGGGCATTATAAAGATCGAAGTACCATTATAGAACCCTCGTTTTTTGCAGAGGCGAGACGAATCAAAGCTGAAGACAAAAATGCATTTGTAATTTTCGAACCTCGAACAAGTTCAGATGTGTATTTTCCCTTTCAAGCCTTTGCGGGATATAGATTGATCCCGACCAGGCATCTTATCCTGGATCAGTTTTACCTGGGTAATAATGCTAACGAATCGCATAAAGTTTACAAACTTCCATCTGATTTTGTAAAACCTGACGATATACCCCATCTGTGGAGCTTGACAGCGGTTAAGGAGAAAGAAGGCAAATACCGATGGAAAGCAGAAAAGTTGACTGACAATACAATTCCTAAACTTATTTTTACTGGTCATAGATACAAAAGGAATCTATCACCTGGACCTAGAGTTAACCCGACCACTAGTCAAGCCAAAAATAAAGCCCGTGTTATGTATGCATACATAAATAACGGTACAGCGATGATTTACTTGCCGCCAGGTGGGCCCTATAGTTTGGAAATTAAACTTCTAGCTCGATATGATGACAGCTTTGAAGAACTTGAGCAAATGTCTAAGAGTATTAAAAAAAGAGCAAATGCCGGGGAATTCCCATCCATCAAGAGTTTAAGCACTCACGGATATATTATTACATTAAATTTTGAATTTTCCGCCAATTCTAGGCCGAGGATTTCTCTGGTTTCTAAATATGACAAGGAATATTGGTTCAACGCTAGACTCAATGGAAAAGAAATAGGTGATTTAATAAATTGAATTGGTTCCATTAATTTAGAGAGGCTTAATTACTTTGAAA
>CAYYIR010000089.1:0-8052 GCA_964471995.1 uncultured Nitrospina sp.
TCATTTCAGCAAACACTTTTTGCGTGAGGGGGATAAAATCGCAATTGCTATTTTGACAGAACTTGTTAAAAATATTCGCGTAGAAGTTAACGTTCCACAACCCTTAGGTTTTCATGCAAGACCCTCGACGTATATATCACTCATAGCTCGTCAATATGATGGTGAACTTCATATGTTAGTGGCTGGCGAAAAATATAATGCCAAATCCGTTATGAGTCTTTTACAAGCAGGTGGAGCAATTGCGGATAAGGGTTTTAAAACGGTTGAGTTTGAGGGACCTCAACAAGCGATAGAGGATGTCAAAATACTTGCTCAGTATAATTATTGTGAAGAAGGTGAATTTCCCCGCAAACTCAGTTATTTAAAGCCAGAAGGAGTTTGACTGGGACAGATTTGATAAGTTACATACTTTTCAGGAGAAGAGGCCGATCAGTGATCAAAAAGAAATTTATGATGTGGTTGATATGCAAGATCAGGTAATCGGAAAGGCTACCCGGCGGGAAATTCATCAAAAGCAATTAATACATCGTTCTATTCATATCCTTGTTTTTAACTCCAATAAACAAATTTTTCTGCAAAAAAGATCAAATACAAAAGATGAGAATCCGGGAATTTGGGACACTTCATCCGCAGGCCATGTGGATGCGGGTGAAACTTATGATGAATGTGCAGAGCGTGAATTGTGGGAGGAATTAAGGATTAAAGAATCCTTAAAACCATTGGCAAAAATAAAAGCTTGTAAGGAAACTTATCAAGAACATGTTCAGGTCTATGTTTGCAAAACAAATACTTCTATTACTATTAATAGAAATGAAATCAGTGAGGGTAAGTATTTTGATTGGGCGACCTTACCAAATATAATACAGAGTAATACAGAAATATTTACCTCGTCTTTTAAACTTATTCTGAAAAAGTTTACCGAAAAAATTTCTCACCAAATCCTTAGTTAATATATGACTACTTTTGACATTATTGTGTTTTCGATATTAGGTCTAAGTGTAGTCCTTTCTTTGTTCAAAGGACTGGTGAAGGAAATATTTTCATTATTATCTTATTTGGGTGGCTACCTTATGGCCGCTAACTATCAACAAAGTTTTGCTCAAGTTATTATAGAAATTATTCCAAGTAAGGCTATAGCAAAATTAATAGCATTTATTGCGATTTATATTTTTACCGCAATTATTATTTCGCTAATAGGTCGTGTAGTTCGAAGCATGATAATGTCAGCAACTAAATTATCTATATTTGATCGTTTAATTGGAGGGGTTGTGGGGTTTGGAAAAGGGTTAGTTATACTTGTTGCTATTCTATATCCAATTCAATTTTTCCCTAATATCAGCCAGAAATTGACTAAAGGCTCTCAAACAGCACCCTATTTAGCCAAAGTTTTACAACTTATAAATCAAAAATCCACTTCCCTCGACATCAAGGGGAAATTAGATAATTTAAACATTAATGAGGCTAAAGAAAAGGTGGATGAATTTATTAACCTTAATAATATGGCTGATAAATTACAGGGCCTAAAGGAAAAACTTCCAAATTTGGAAGAACAATTAAAATCAGTGGACAAGCCATTAGATGAGTATTCAAATGAAGATTTACAAAAATTAAACGATATTATTAAATCTGTTGAAAAGAAATAGACCAGATGTTTTTACTTTCTTGCTATGAGACCTTATGACAACAAAAATAAATATAAATGGCGATATTCATGATGAAGCTTTTATTTCTATTTTAGATCATGGTTTCTTATTTGGTGACAGTATTTATGAGGTTATATGTACAAATAAGGGCAAGCCTTGTTTTCTAGATGAACATTTAGAAAGACTAAACGCTTCAGCATCAGGAATTTCTTTGAAAATTCCACGTAAATCAGAATGGATAAGGGAACAAATTCACAAAACATTAAATACCACAGGCAACCAAGAGTCATATATCCGAATCATTGTTACCCGAGGTGAAGGTGAATTAGATATAGATCCTTCATCTTGTTTCAATCCAAATATAATTATTTTTGTTAAGGATATCCCTCAAATACCTAAAGAAGTTTATGAAAAAGGAATTTCAGTTTCTTTGGTATCGATAAAAAGGAATTCTCGTGATTCCTTGAATCCAGCAGTAAAAACTGGAAATTATCTAAATAATATTTTGGCAAGAATGGAAGCTCAAAAATTTGGGGCTAGTGATGCAATAATGGTGAATTCTTGGGGGCAATTGACAGAGGGTACTACCAGTAACTTATTTTTTGTGAAAAATGAACGTATTTTAACTCCTGAAAAGGATTGTGGAATTCTTTCTGGAATAACTCGCGAGAAAATAATTCAGCTAGCGAATGAGAATGGTATAGCTTTAGAGGAAGGAGAATGGCCCGGAGAAGAACTATTTAAGGCTGATGAAATATTTTTATCAGGTACAGTAAAAAAAATAATGCCTGTTTCTATATTGGATAACCATCCAATTGGAAATGGAAAGCCTGGCCCAATAACACTAAAAATAATGCGACTTTATTTATCTTTATTAGAGAATCTTTAACGACCTTATGTTGATTGGAGAGTGATTTGTCATTATTGGTTGGGCTTACAGGCGGAATGGGGTCTGGAAAAACGTTAGCTTCATCTTTTTTCCATGAGTTGGGTGCGCATATTATTGATGCAGATCTTATTTGCCGAAAATTGGTGGAACCCGGTCAGCCAGCATTACAGGAGATCACTGATTACTTTGGTAAACTGATTATTGATAAATCCGGGAATCTCAACAGAAATAAGCTGGGTCAATTAGTTTTTTGTGATTCTAAAAAAAGAGAAAAAATTGAGAATATTCTTCACCCAAAGGTATTTAAAGTTGAAAAACTTAACTATAAAGCTATTTGTAAAATAAACCCAAAAGCATTGGTAATAGTGGATGCGGCTTTATTGATAGAATCAGCAAACTATAAGGAAATGGATAAGGTAATCTTAATAAATGCGGATGAAAAAATTAGAATTCAAAGAATTCTTTCTCGAGGTAAATGGAATCACGAAGAGATTGTTGCTCGACTTAAAAGTCAAATGCCGAACGAAGAAAAAATCAAATATGCCGATTTTGTGTTGGAAAACTCTAAGGATAAAACGTATCTAAAAGAACAAGTAAAAAATTTATATACAAAGCTTTGTTTATTAGCCTCAGAAAATATTTCAAAAATAACTCCTTAGTATTGAGTTCCACTTGCCAAAATCCGTAGAAGGATTAGATGAAATTTATTAATTTAATGGAATTTAGCCATGGCTGAAGATCAAGAAGAAGGACAAGGTCTCACCGAAGAGGAGAAAGCAAATTTAGAAGCAAGTTTAGATGACACTGGAAATGAAGATGCGTCGGCGGCACCATCTGGTCTAAAAGGCAAAATTCAAGGGATATTATCTAATAAAAAGCTTCTAATGATCTTTGGAGGAGGAACCATTCTTTTAATTCTTGCTATTGGGGCTGGGTTTTACTTCATTAATTCTGAATCCGAAGAAGAGGCTCCTGTTAAAAAAGAAAAAGCTGAAGAAGAAATTAAAGAAGAAGAAGAAAAAGATGCGGCGGAAATTGAAAAGGTTAATATTTATAAGTTAGACCCATTTTTTCTTCCTATTCGTGAAAATGGTAAGGAAACAGGAAAGTTCATATCACTTTCCGCAAACCTTTTATTGAGTAATAGTGCATTACATAAAGAAATAGAAAGGGTCCTACCCTTATTAAGAAAAAAAATCTATGAAATTTTACGAAGAAAACGTTCCAGTGATTTTAAACTTCAGAAGTCCAACATCAAGGAAAGAATAAAAAAAGAAATTATTATGGCTTCTAATACATTATTATTGACTGGTACCGGAACGGTTACGGATGTATTATTCTCTAGCTTTATTATTAAATAAGTTAACACTGTACAATTGACAATCGTTTTCAATTAGTTATAGTACTAATGAATAAACTCTAACGTTAATAGTTATGCCTACGACCCCTCAGGTTAATACCCAGCAAGTTTTGCAAATGGGTACACATACCGAAAAAGTTCAACAGACCACCCAGTCTATAGGAAACGTTACTGCGCAGCAGTTGGACAAGGAGCGCGAAGTTGTAGATGAAATTAAACGTAACCAAGTCCATGAAACCAATGTCACTTATTTCGTTGAGGAAATAGATCCCAAAACCAGATCAAAAAAGCGAGTTAGAGTGAAAAAAAAACAAGTTCATGAGGAGCAAGAAAATTTCGAGTCAGAGCTCCCCCCCATACCTCCGGAGGAAAATCACGGAGGGAAAATTAATATTCGAGCCTAAATACCTAACCTAGGTATCATTTTAGCAATAATTAACACAAAGAGCCTTAAAGCCCCGCCTTTTATTAACCGATAAGGTACTCATTAAGTCTAATTGGCGCTAATCTTTTTTGCCAAAATTCCCAATCATTTATTTAGTTGTTTCTGGATATATTATTTTGGATATTTCTACCATACCATTAGAAAATCTTGTTAATAAGATGATAAAAATTTTATCAGGAGAAAAACCTTCCCTTATTAATATTGGCCTAAAAAGCAGTTTGCAGCCGGGTAAAATTTTACAGGGCGAAATTATAAAAATTCTTCCAAAGAAAAAAGTTGCGATTTCATTTGCAGGTCAAAAATTGGTTGCAGAGTTGCCAGAAGCCAGTCTAAAAAACGTAGGTAATTCTTTTATTACGAAAGAGAAGAATTTATTTAAACCTGGTAATAAAATATATGCGAAAGTTGAAAAAATAAATCCTTCGCCGATTTTAAAATTGATTCCACCACCAGCCCAACAAAATCAGGAAGAGGGTTACACTACAAATTTTTCACGGGAAATCCGAACTCAGTTTAAAAAATTTGAAAAAATTAGCGAATCTAAACTCCTGCCTGATGAAATTAATTCTGTCAAAACAACTCTCAAAGGTAATAAAAATTCATTACCTGTTATTAAAAAAACTGAGGCTAGCTTTAAAATTGGTACTGATGCTAATGGGAAAAATGAAAAAATTAAACCTTGGCCAATTTCAAATCTGACACCGTCTTCAGAGAAAAAAAATCAAGCTAATAGATTCATTAGAAAAATTCCAATAAGATTAACGTTGGGGAATTTAGATTTTTCTGGCTTAAAGAAATTAAAGCTTCCAGCCGATAAAATTATTCCCATTAAAATAATTCGTGCAATCAATATAAATATATTGTCAGTTCAGTTTGAGGATCAAAAGTTTTTTGTAAAATCAGAAAATGCCAATTTATATAAACCTGGTGAACAGGTTCGTATTAAAATTCAAAAAATTGGGGATGGATATCGGCCGGTTTTGCTCGATTCCCCAAATAATCTTATTAAAAATATCAAGGATATTAATACGGCAAATTCGGATTATCCGGTAAAACAAGAAAGATTTACTTCAGCGACTCAACTTAAACCTCAAAAGATGGATAGTGATAATAGTTCTGTTCTCCAGGGCTCTTCTGTTAATACTAAAATAATCAATTTAAATTTAATTAAACCTTACTTGCAAAAGAGAATACCCTTTGGAAAAATAATTGGAGAATTGAAACGGGAGATTATTGAGTCTGCTGTATTAAAAAATATTCCGATTAAACAAGAACTATTAGTACGAATACGTAAATCGATTGAGGTTTTAGCGCCTAAACCTAATACTCTTCCTAATGAATCTTATATTAAAGACCAAATTGATATTTCGGGTATCGGTTATGAAGCTAAAGTAAAACAACTTTTGTTACATCCAGAGAACTCCAAAAATAAAATGGAGGTTTCTAAAGATCTAAAAGGCCAGTTGCTGGAATTAAACCAGAGTTTAGATAAATCCATTAGAAATAATTACAAGCAAAACCCAATACGGCAACTAGCTGAAATTCAACAAAAAATTAAAGTTTCTGTTGATAATATAGAATTGAATCAGCTTTCTACAAGGTTCTCGAATCAGGAAAACCAGCCTTTGGTATTGCAAATACCAAATCCAATTTGTCCAAGTGAGAAATCAATTAATCTTTTCATCCGTAAAGATTCGCATGATAATAAAAGTGGTGAAGATAGTGATAAAGAATTCTATAGTTTGGCTTTTTATTTAGAACTTTCATCACTTGGCAATATAAAAATGAATATAAAAGTAGGTGCGAACAGTATGGAAGTTCGGATGGATGTTGATAGAGAGGATGTTGCTAAATTTGTCCGTAATAATGCGTCTGAGTTCGAGCAAAAGATGAAAATAAGTGGTCTTGATACAACCGTAGAATGTTTTAAAGAAGAACAGGTCCTCCCCATTAAAGACAATTTGATTGAGCTTCTTGTTAGTAAAAATACATCACTATTAAACATCAAAACATGATCAAAAATAAAAAATTCCAAACTAAATCGGCTGTTTCACTTCAATATCAAAGGGAGGTCAATGCAGCTCCTAAAATTACAGCTAAAGGTGAAGGTTGGGTGGCCGAGAAGATAATTAAAATTGCACAGGAACGCAATATTCCTATCCGGGAAGATAAGGATTTGTTTAATCTGCTTTCGGAAATAGATATAGGGAAAGAAGTACCCGAATCTTTGTATAAAGTGGTGGCAGAGCTTTTGGCATGGGTATATCAACTGAATAAAAACTACCCCGATTCTAACAAGCCAAATTAGCAAATAAGTTGAAAGATTTGAATAAGCTAAGAAAAATCATCCGATTTCGCCTTGACCTAAAGTACCTCCTTTGATAACCTTACAAAACAATATGTTATGTGCTCTAATCACATACCAGTCAACCGGATTTAATCAGTAAAAATATTTCATATTATTAAAAATAGAAAGCTTTAACTTGATCAAGACGATTCGTAGTTTTGCGTTGATCCTCGCCCTTTTTCTTTCGCTGTTATTTTTTTCTTTCGCGCATGCGAGCTTCGCTCATAAAACAAACTCAATAAACAAATATAAATTCACTACACCCCCTGGCCTCAAAACCGAGGTTGACTTCTGGATAAAGATTTACTCTGAATATTCTACTCGACATGCCGTTATCCATGATATGCGTAACTTGGGAATTGTCTATGAAGTTGTTTATCTTGGAAAAAAGCCTTTATCCCGTCGAGTTAAGGAAAGGAAACTTGATAGAAAAAGAGCAAAATATAAAAAAATATTAAAAAGGATAGCCAAAACTAAAAACAAATCTTCATTAAAAGGTGAAGATCTTAGAATTTATAAGCTTGTAAAAAAAGATTTTCGTAAGGCGTCCCGCAGAATTCGCGTCCAATATGGACTCAAAGATAGATTTAAAACAGGCATTGAGAGTTCCGGGCTGTATATGAACGAAATTATTAGAATTTTAAAGATAAATAAACTACCTGAAGAATTGAGGGTTTTACCGCATGTTGAATCATCTTTTCAGCTTGGAGCTTATTCCAGTGCAGGTGCTGCAGGAATTTGGCAGTTTACCCGTGGGACGGGCAGATTATTTATGAGAGTTGGTTACGATGTTGATGAGAGAAGAGATCCGATTCTTGCTACGCATGGTGCAGCTAAGTTATTAAAAAAGAACTTTGAAGTAGTTAATTCGTGGCCATTAGCTATTACAGCTTACAATCATGGACTACAAGGTATAAGGCGAGCACAGAAACGGCATGGTTCTGATATTGTTAAAATAGTAAGGAATTACAAAAGCCGCACCTTTGGATTTGCTTCTCGGAATTTTTATGCGGAGTTTCTTTCTGCGCTACATGTTGTTCAGAACCAAAAAAAATATTTCCCAAATCTCAGTATTAAAAATCCTCTTCAAAGAGCTTCATTCAGGCTTCCTGATTATATTCATGTAAATACCGCAATGAAATATTTTGGAATGACCCGCGAAGAAATTGCTGATTCTAATCCTTCATTAAGACGTCCAGTTCTCAATGGCGAGAAACGAATTCCCAAGGGATATATATTCCAAGCTCCAGAAAGGAAACTCAAGAACCTGCAAGCTCAGTATAAGAAAATACCTCAAAGAGCCCTTTATTCTAGGCAACTTAGATCAAAATGGTACACCGTTAGACGTGGCGATACCCTTTCAGGAGT
>CAYYIR010000090.1:0-8044 GCA_964471995.1 uncultured Nitrospina sp.
GCATAAATCTTCAATTACTTCTGGAATAATTATACGTTCTAAAGGGGATATTATTTTACGATATTGCGTTTGATGCCCAATCTCTATTCTATTATCAAATTCCTCGCTAAAATTTTGACAGAACACTACCCGGTAACCATCCATTTTAAAATCCCATTTAGCAACGGGGCCGGCCTTCGGCAACCATTCCATAATATCTAACTCAGGGCCCACCGCACTGGAAATTTCTGGGTATTGAATTTTAACAGCCACTTCCGTTCCGTCATTCAATTTTCCAAAATGCATCTGTCCTAAAGAAACCGTTTCGCCTAATTTATCCAATTCTTTAAATATCTGGGATTGCCCATACGCACATTCAAGAATTTTGGTCACTTCTTGAAATGGTATGGGAACAATAGCATCCAATAATAATTCGCGGAGGATATGATCTTTCATGGATATGAACTATCGAATTTTGGTAGGTAGGCCTCTTGATTTGCAATCAGGCAATTTTTAGTACGCTGTGCTAGTCGTCATAATTGGACCTTTAATAACCAGTGCTGCCAAACTGAGTTTTAAAAAGTTCGAACCTGTTTTAGAAAAGGGCCCCAGTTTCAGATCTGCGAAAATAACTGATTTAGACAAAAAGTCAGAAAATTCATAGGGCTTTGTTTTAATTAACTAGCCATTATCCGCCCTAGCAATTAATTTTTTAAACTCGCTAACATCTTTGATAGTACCATCAGGAATTTTTTCTTTACTGCCTTTGGCTCTCATTAATACTTCCAATCGAGGTGTTGTTGAGTCTAAAAATACCTTTTTAGCTAACTGAATAACATCTTTTTTCTTCACTTCTTTTACGGCTTGAATCAGTTTCTTTTTGTACTTAAAGTCTCCCTTTTCATCTATAGCAAAACTATATAAATCACTTAATACAGAAGCAATGCTATCACCCTCCTTTTCCAATCCGACAATCAAAGCTTGTCGATGGCGCTCAAACTCCTGATCTGACAAAGCCGAAAATAGTTTTTTTGTACTTGCCAACCAGGCATTTACCCGCTTGCTTAATTCAAAGGGACCATGTGTAGAAGACTGAATCACCAGACGAAAAAAAATCCGGTCTTCCATGCGTTGTTGAAAACTCCAAACTAAATACCCCAGTTGCTGGTTCGTACGCATTTGTTTATAGAAATCACTTTCAACTATTGAAGCCAACATGGATGCCTTTGCTGAAAGCGCCGGATTTTTATCTCCAATCTGAATAGCATAAGCCAGCGAATTATTATTATCTTCAACTTCGCGGGAAAAACGGATTCTTTGTCCTTCAGGCATGGTTTCAACAACCTGCTCGTATCTTTGATCATCAGAAAGAGGTTTACTCTTCAAGGACTCTAAAAGAGTTTTTGTACTTTGAATAGCTTTTTCATCACTGTAGTTACCATGAATCATTCCTGTAACGAAAACTTTTTCATATAACTTTTTAGAGTAAGTTTTCAAGTCATCTAAAGACAATGGTGTCAAAGCCGCCAATTTTTGTTCTTCGGTGTACTGCTCATCCAGCAGCATCAACCAATTAAAATATCCCCCTCGAGCATAGGCTTTTCCCAATTTACGGTTTTTTAATCCGCGCACCATAGCTTCTTTAATATTTTGAAATTTTTGTTCATCAATTTTAATATCCATAAGGTTTTGAGTTACCAGTTTAAGCAAATCTGTAATTCTTTCGGAGTATCCTCCTATTGTAAGAACAACACCCTTCTTAGTTATGGAAAGGGAATAGGATAAGCCAGCCATTTGAATTGGATAAACCAGTTCATTCAAACCTTCCTGAACAGCGGCTTCATATAATTTTGCCAGCTCCAAATTCTTTGGGCTCCGATATGTATTTGGGGTCTCTATTTGGTAGGTCAAATAAACTTTAGGTTGCTTGAAACGATGGTCATATTTAAACCAAATTTTAGCCAAAGAATCATTTCGTACCAAATGTGGATCTTCATCCATCAATTTCAGATTATAAGGAATAAAATCATTCTTCGCCGGATAGGATACTCCCGTAAGTTTTAAGGGATGGGATAATCTCTCAAATGCTTTCCCTTTAATTTTTTGCAAAGAATACTCTGCATCGTAGTAAGGTGTTTTTTTGTCAAATTCAGCAGAATTATGACTAAGAACCACCATTGCATTTTCCGGGACAAGGGTATTCAAAACTGCCTTATAGGCTTCCGGATCATATTTTTTAAGTAGAAAGGGCAGTTCTTCAATTTCATCTATTTTATAATCATGCATTAGTGCAGCTTTGCTGGCAATGAAACCCATACCCTCATCCGGATTCTTCCAGTCAAAGTTTATTTGCGCCATGGCCTGCGCCTGATCAAAAGTATATTTTTCTATTCCATGGTCTTTAACCATTTGAATATAGGAAAACACCATTTCTAATATCCGCTCATATTCTTGAAGGCCTTTCTGGGTTAGAGAAATGCTAATTCCAAAAGAATTAATATTCGGGTGGCTCGTTCCCCCACCCGCACTCAACCCCAGAACAAGACCCTCTTCTTTTAATTTTGAAAGAAGCGAACCCTCCCCTTCATAACCAAGAACCGAACCCACAATCGATGCAGGTTTACTTTCTTTATGATTCAATAAATGAATAGTAGGAAAATCAATTTCAAGATTGCGGACATCTTTTATCGTTTTAATTTTTAAAAGCCGATACTCGTTTTTCAATGCCTTTCTGTATTCAGAAGAAACTTCGGGAACCTTTACGGTGCGGTCTTTTATTTCTGAGAAATACTTTTTTGATTTTGTAACAAGAATTTCCAGAGGCGCATTGGAAATCAAGGCCAGCTTCATATTGGATGCCGCATAATATTTATCATAAAATTTTAATAACGCAGGGCGATTGTCACCCGCAAGTGTGTCTTTGTTCCCTGTACCAAACATGGTCAGTGGATGGCCTGGTTCGGAAACTCTATTTGCCACAAAATTTCCCCTCCATCCATCACTTAGCTTGTTTTTTTCATGCTCATTATTTACCGCATTAACCTCTCTTTCTGCATAGGTTTTGTCAAATAACGGAGCTTTAAAAAAATCACTAAAACGGTCCAATGCCTCATTAAATCCATCATGCGAAACCTGGAAAAAATAATTTGTAATGTTGCCGCTGGTGTAGGCATTACTTCCCCCTGAATGTTCATCCAAGTATTTTTGATAGGAACCCACTTCAGGATATTTTTTTGTCCCCAAAAAGAGCATATGCTCGAGATAATGGGCCAATCCCTGTTTATCCTCAGGGTCATATAAATGACCAACTCCTACCGATAAAGCGGCCGCGCTTCGATGCACGTCGGGATCAGATACAAGAAATACAGCCAACCCATTTTCTAGTGTTAGGGTTTTTGTTACTCTTTTATCGCCCTTAACCGCCTCTACCGTAGCAACAAGTAAAACCAGGAAAAGTACTGCCAAATAAAATACTTTATAAATATTCAACTTACTAAACACACCAACCTCCAGTATCGGAATTTTATTTATTGTTACCATTAATTATATAGGGGCTTTAAAAAAAGGTGCGTTAAAAATTTTTAATACTTCGTCTTTATCGACCAATAAGAAATACTCCAAAAATTATCAGCACCCCAGCAAGAAAGCGTTCGCGACCAAAGGGTTCTTTCAATTTCCAACAACCCCAATAAACAACGATTAAAACACTTACTTGTCTTAATGAAACTACTGCACTTACTGATTCAAATTGCAAAACAACACAAATCAAACCATAAGACCCCAAGGTAGCAATCGCTCCTAATAGACCTTTTAACCATTCATTTTTCCAAAGGTCAAAGATTTCCGTTTTATTATAATTTGCAAATAAATAGTAATTACAAAGAACAAAACCAATCGTGGCTTCCATAAAAAAAAAGGCAATTCCATTTTTGAAAGGTTGGTCGGGCAATTGGAGCAAAAATAAATCCATTCCCTTTTTATCAACCAAGCTATAACTAACTACCATTATTAAAGTATAAAAGGCCCAACGAAGATCATTATGCCGAATAGCCTGCGCCAAGTTTGTAAATCCCTGAACAAGGTGGCCTTCGAAGTGCAATATATAAATTGCAGTAATAATAATGAAAATGGCAAGGAAAGTTTGAGGAACCAACTTCTCTCCCAACAATAACCAAGCAAAAGCCGGGACAAAAACAGGGGCCGATCGGGCAATCGGATAAACGTAGGAAATATCCTGCGTTTTATAGGCACGGGAAAGACATAAAATATAAACCCCATGGATTATTCCCGAAAGAATGCCCCAAAATAGCAATTCCCAATTCCAGATTGAAAACCCAATCGAATTTAAGATAATAACGCCCATCAAAATTAACCATGCCCCTTTCAGACCTGAAAAGTACTGGGAATTTTTGCTGGTCTGGGTCAATATATTCCAGAAAGAATGCAAAATGCATGATAAAAGGACAAGACTGATGTTCTCAATAGACACTTGGAAACCTTAAAAATAATTACTTTATGGATATCGCTTTTATTTCCTATCCAGTTCGTGACCTTAAGAAGGCTGTGGAATTCTACCAAAAGCTTTTAGAAATAAAACCTTTGTTTCTTAGAGAGGATTGGGCTGAATTCGAACTCGATGGCCAAAGGTTTGCTTTGCAAAAGGTAAATGAGTTAAAGCCACAACAAGCAGGGGCCACTTTGTATTTCAAAGCCCAGCCTTTGGAAAAACATATAGCCCGGCTTGAAAGGATTGGAGCCATATTAATGGATACCCCTGAATTTTATTCCTATGGGAAATTGGTTCGATTCCATGACCCTTATGGCAATATTTTTGGTCTCTATGAGCCACCAGCTAAATAAGGCCAATTTCAATCTATAACGGTTGCTCCTGTAACTTCAGTTGCGGTACAATCAACATATAATGAATAATCCTTTGACGCATTTTAACGAAGAAGGCCGTGCACGCATGGTGGATGTTTCCGAAAAAGGCAACACCTCCAGAAAAGCAGTAGCAAAAGGAAAAATCTATTTACAACCTGAAACTCTTCGCCTAATAAATGAAGGACAAATAAAAAAAGGGGATGTCCTAGCCGTTGCCCAAGTAGCAGGGATAATGGGGGCGAAAAAATCTCATGAAATTATTCCGATGTGCCATCCTTTGTTATTAACGGGGGTTGATATAAGCTTTGAGAAACATCAAAAACCAGATCCAGAAACAGGTTTATGCTCTATAACCATCACGGGAACCGTTAAAGTGACAGGTCAAACGGGGGTGGAAATGGAAGCCTTAACCGCCGTCTCTACTGCTGCTTTGACTATTTATGATATGTGCAAAGCGGTGGATCGTGGAATGTACTTTGATAAAATCGGATTGATTCATAAATCAGGTGGCAAATCCGGAACCTATGAAAAAAAAGCTGTGGGCCAATGATTACGGTAAAGTTTTTCGCCAGTTTAAAAACGATTGCAGAAAGAGAAGAGGACCGCATAGAAATTGAAAACTCCATTTCTATGGATCAATTGAGTGAAATTATTTCAAAAACATCTCCCAAAATGGGCGATATCATTCGCGACAAAAAAGTAATGATATCTGTAAATCAAGAAATGGCAGATTCGGACACCATCATACACGATGGCGATGAAGTGGCATTTCTTCCTCCATTTTCGGGAGGTTCATAAAAAAAGGGTTGTTATGAGCACGACTACTGATTCCAAAATTCGAATCCAATTAGAAGATTTTTCAGTTACAGACGAAATCGAGGCGATGAAAAAGGTTTCCCGAAATATTGGGGGTATCACTACATTTTTGGGCACAGGGCGAGAACTATCCAAAGGTGAAAATATCACTCAGCTCAATTTCGAGCACTACCCCAAGATGGCCGAGAAAAAACTGGAAGAAATTCGAATACAGGCAATTAATGATTACGGCATCATTGATATGAGTATCATTCACCGAATTGGCCCTATTGAAATCGGTGAAAATATTGTTCTAATTATTGCGGTAGGCGAACATAGGAAGGAAACATTTAAAGCCTGTGAATGGGCTATTGCTGAACTCAAACGGGTGACCCCGATCTGGAAAAGGGAAACCACCTCTAAAGGTGAAGTCTGGGTTCAAGACACCCCCTAATTCCGCTCCAGATTACCGGGTTTGAAGAACTCACTTTTTATTATAGCGTCCGCATTTATCCGTACTTCACCCGCATATGGAAAACCCTGACGAGAAATCTTCTCTAGTACTTACAGCTCACTCCCGTTTAGCTGGCTGGCTCATGCTTGAACATAATGAGCAGCAAAAAAACAAAAAAGCATGGAAGACACCGCAAATCCTCCCCCTCTCAGTCTGGTTAAAAAATGTCTGGCAGGAAACTTGGCCTGAAAAACACCTCCTCAGTGAGATTCAATCAAATTTTCTTTGGGAAAAAATTATCAACGAGGATCGCCAAGTAAAGAATTTGAGCGTACTGCATAAAAAGGCGATAGCGGCTCAGGCTCAAAAAGCCTATACGCTTATAAATGAATATAAAATTCCACTAGTAAAAAAATATTTTCAAGAAACATTAGAAACACTTTCCTTCTACCAATGGGCTAAATGTTTCGAAAGTTATATTGAGCAATGGGGTGCAATAGATAATTCACAGTTGTTGGATTATGTTTCCGAATCCATTGATAAAGGAGAAATAGAATTACCCTATAAAATTTATTTCAAAGGTTTCGATAAAAAATATCCCCAAATTCAAAACCTTTTGGATTCAATGGAAAGAAATGGGACGCAAACAGAAATGCCGGATCTCTTTTTACCCGATTCAGAAGAATTAAAAACTCATATCACTGTTCAGAAATATACCGATAAAACTCAGGAAGCCATTACCTGCGCAAGGTGGATCCGCAAAAACTACGAGCCTGGAAAACGCATTGGTGTTATTGCACCCAATCTGAAAGACTACCGATCAATATTGCAAAGAGAATTGGCCGCGGAATTATGCCCCTCTTCTATATTTCCAGAAAACAAAAAGGAACTTCCTTTCAATATTTCCCTAGGATCCTCACTCAACCAAATCACACCCATTAATTTGATACTGGATTTGCTGAGCATTACTTCCTGCAGTATTTCAGCTGGCACTTTTTATTCAATAATAAAATATCCTATTTTTAATCTAGAAAATGAAGCGACTATCTCAATAGAAACTGAACTTCGAAAACAAAGAAAGTTTACCATCAATATAAATGATTTTCCCTTACAGTTGGACACCAAGAATGCACCCCAACTTTGCAATCTAATAGATGCATTGAAAGGCTGGATTTTAGATTCAAATAAATATTTTCCAAATAAATGGGCAGAAAAAATTTCCTTCTTTTTAAAAGGAGTTAATTGGCCCGAAAAAGAAGAAAAACTAACGGATAAAGAAAACGATATATTTGAATCATGGAAAAACTGCCTGGACCATCTGGCTTCGTTAAATTCCATACTGGGCCCTATTAATCGCATTGAGGCATTAAAAAAACTTTCCAGTATTGCAGAAAAATGTTTTTTCCCTGAAAAAAATCAAGACCATCTCATTCAAGTAATTCAAATAAACGAAGCCCTTGGAATGAAGTTTGACCATTCCTGGGTGATGGGGTGCCACTTCGAAGCCCTTCCTCCTCCATCTGATCCCAACACATTTATTCCATCGGAGTTTAGAAAAAGTCATCAAATACCGAACGCTAACGCTAAATGGGAACTTGAAAATTGTGAACAGCAATTAAAAAAAATATCAACATCTTCAAAAGACATAATTCTTAGCTATCCCTTACAAAATGAGGGTAATTCTTTAGAACCGAGCTCTCTTATAAATATTTTTAAACAAGCCAATAGCTTTATTCTTCCGTCTTCGCGAATTAAAGATCAAATTAAAGATTCATTTTCTCTTGAACTGATTGATGAAAAACCACAATTATTATTAACGGAAGATGAAAGAATCCGTTTTGACAGAGGCCAAATGAAAGGAGGCTCAAACTTACTTAAGAATCAGGCAGACTGCCCTTTTCAAGCTTTTACACGGTTTAGACTTAACGCCATCAG
>CAYYIR010000091.1:0-7916 GCA_964471995.1 uncultured Nitrospina sp.
AGTAGGAGGATTTGATGAAAACTTTTTTGCCTATTTTGAAGATGTGGATTTGGGTTTCCGATTGCAACTAAAGGGGTATGGATCCCTCTATGTTCCCAATGCCGTTGTAGACCATGTTGGTTCTGCCACTACCAGTCGTTATAGCGATTTTGCTATTTATCATAGTCAAAGAAATCTTGTCTGGTCTTATGTCCGGAATATGCCTAGTTTTTGGTATTTCCTGCCACAACATATTTTGTTTAACCTAATTGCATTAATTTGGTTTGCTCTCAAGGGCAAGGCAGGAACTGCATTTCAGGCAAAATGGCATGCTTTGAAGGAATTCCCAAGAGTATGGGCTCTGCGGAAATTGACGCAGCATGAAAGAACGGTGGATGTTTCTGTTGTCGTCAATAAAATGAATCGTAATTTTTTAGTGCCTTATTTCAGTAGGAAAAGGTTGCTTTAAATTTAAGAGGAAATTTTATGAAGTAGGTTTTTAATTTGTGCTTTTAAGACAGGGCTCTGAACTAAAGAAAGAGCTGTGATTAAATGAGCGCGAGCGGACTGCTTATCTCCTTTTAAATCCATAATTAATTTTCCAAGATTATAATGTGTATCTGGAATCTCTGGATGAGCTCTCAATGAATTTTTAAACTCCACTAACGCTTTTTCAGGTTCGTTGAGACTTAAATATACAAGGCCTAAATTGTTAAATGCTTTCGCTTTTATTTTTGGGTCATCTTTTATTTTTCGGTAGGTTTCCAGGGCCGAATTGGTATCTCCAAATTTCTGGTAAATTCTTCCTAATAAGAGCAATCCTTTAGGAGACTCGGGATTTTTAAGGAGGTATTTTGTTAAATATTTTTTCGATTCAGAAATAGATCCTAGAGCATAATTTACATGTGCCAGACTAAAATTCAAAGTGTGTGGCATAGGATATCCCCAACGATATTTATCATAACGGTCTTTCGCCATTTGCAATGTAATTTTTGCTTTTTCATGCCAGCCTCTGGAAGCGTAATAAGTTCCAAGGTTTAAATAGCCTAAAGGAATAGTTGGATCTAATTGAATCGCCTTTTTAAATTCCTTTTCTGCAAAACTAAAATTTTTATTTTCAGCATGAATGCTTCCCAAGTTGCTGTGGGCGAAAGATTTATAAAATGCCGAGGCATTGGACCTGGAAAGCTTGACTAACGTAACAAGTGCTTTTTCGTTATCCTTTTTCTCTAGATAAAAATGGCTGAGATTATGCAATACTTTTAAATCGGAGGGAGATTTTTTAAGTGTGTCTTCCCAAAGGGAAATATTCGACGTATAAACAGAATTCCTTTTTATAGTCAATGATACCTGAATTATCACGATTAAAACGATTAAGATCAGCCATTTTCTAAAACGTAAAGATGATTGCTTAACAAGCCAATTGTAAAAGATAAATGAGATTAAAAAAGTGGGGCCAATAGCAGGAAGATACAAATTTCTTTCACTTAATAAATCTATACGCGGTAAAAAACTATTGGTAATAGAAATGGTCAGGATAAACCAAAAAATGGAGAATGGGATGACAGGTTCCAAACTTTTAAATTTTTTTATAACCAGTATTATTAATGTTAACCATAATAAAACAGATAACCCTTTAAAAAATCCACTTATTAACCAATTGTTTGTAAAATCATAATCAAATACGAGATTAATTGGGAAAAAGCAAAGTTTTAATGCGTAAGCAACAACCTCTGCCTGTGTAAAGAGGTATTTTAGATCTAGTTTTTCTATCCCATTTATGAGGGTTTCTTGCAGGGAATGCTGAACGAAAATCAACGCTAAGATTGAAACTAAAAAAGGAAAATAAAGAAATTTCAGTCGGGATTTAAACGGGCTCCAGTTCTCCTTGTTTATAAAACAAAATTCATAGAGAACTATAACTGCGGGTAAGGTTAGGCTGGTTTCTTTGCTGAGCATTGCCGCGATGAAAGAAATAATGGTAAGTGCATAAAATGAAACCTGAGACGTTTTTCCATGAACCTTTTTAAGGCTTCCAAGAATAAAGAATAAAACAGCAAGCAAATAAAAGAATGCTGCTATTCCGCTGGCTCTTCCTGAAAGATAAGTTGCGGTCTCTGTGCTCAAAGGATTCGTTGCAAATAAAATAGAGGTCAAACCAGCAATGCCAAAGGCTTGGTTTGCTTTTTGGTTTGTTCCATGTTTGATAGTTAAGTAAATAATAAAAAATAATGTAAGAGAGGTGAAAAGGTGGAATGAAATATTCACCAAATGGTAACCCATTGGGTTTAAACCGCCTAAAGAATGGTTTAGACTGAAGCTAAGGAAAAAAAGGTGTCTGTAATATATGAGGGGGAAACTAATACTATTATCAGTATTATGAGAAAAGATGAACTGCTCGGGAGCGTAAAGGCTGATAGTATTTAGTACGGCAATATCATCAAAGTTAAAAGGTGAATTAAGAGTATTTGCAAAAGAGAAAAGGATCAGAAGCAGTAAGACAGTGCCCATATAAAAAAAGGAACGTTTCGACTTCATAGGATCAGTCATGCGTGTGTTTTTTCTCTTCTCGTCTTAAAAGTGCTACAAGTATTGCAACGTTAATAATTATAAAAACAAAATAAATTGGAATAAACTTTGGTATCAGGTTGATGTTGAAGGTAGGAATCAATGCCGTCAAATCAAAATAAAATCCAATTAAAAAAAGTATTGATATTGTCTTAACGGGTGTTAGACCTAGTTTCCTAAGTCGATGGTGAAAATGTTCAGAATCTTTGAGAAAGGGACTGGTTCCTTTAAATATTCGACGAAAAAAAGCGAAGGTAGTATCTAAAATTGGAATCAATAGTGTGATGACAGGAATGAGATAGTATATTTCGTCTGTATAACCTTGGTTAAGGGGTAGGAGGGTTATTAAAGATATAATAAGTCCTAGTGGCAAGCTACCTGTGTCTCCAAGAATTATTTTTGCAGGGGGAAAATTAAAAATGAAAAACCCCAATACACTACCTGCCAAAATAACTGCAAAAAATGTAGCTCCAATGATTTGTCGATCTAGGTAAACAAAGACAATGGTAAGGCAGGAAAAAAATATTATTCCTGGTGCCAAACCATCCATTCCATCAACTAAGTTTATGGCATTGGTTATGCCAACGATCCATAGCACCGTTAAAAGAATGGAAAAATTACCTAGTTCAATCAGATCTCCGATTCGCTCAATTTGAAAACCATAATAATAAAGTATACAAGCTATAATAGTTTGAATTATCAATTTCAGACGAGCAGAGCAGTTAAAAATGTCATCATAAATACCAAGTAGCATCATTAGCCCTGTACTTAGTGAGATTATAGAAATTAATTGGATGTGGCCAGGGTCAATCAGCCCTGTTAATTGAAAAAACCAAAGTGTTGTTAAGAAGGCTGAAATAACTGAGATTCCACCGAATGCTTTTATTTTTTTTGCAATCTGGTTAGAACTGGAATTGAGGGGAAATCTAATTAAAAATAAAGTGATGGCGAAAGAAATTATAAAGGCCAGAAGGTATCCAATAATAAAAATTTCACTAGGAATAGGAAGAGATTCGAATTTCATTTAACAAGATTGGTAAAGAGTTGCAAAATACCTCTAGCGGTAATAAAAAAATTAACGATTCCTCTAATCAATAAGTTTTTACTATGATGTTTTTTGAAATAATACATCATTCCTAAATGCCTTTGGATAATTACCCTGGAAGTTGTTTTGCTATTGCTAGTGGATACTTTATGAATTACTTTTGCTTCTGGAAAATATATAACCTTCTTGCCACTTTGATGAACCATGCGGCATAAATCTATATCCTCGTTGAATAAAAAATAGTTTTCATCGAAACCATTTACTTCTTCAAAAACACTTTTTGGGATCATTAAACAACATCCTGATAGCCAGTCAACTGGAGAAGTAGCATTATGATCAAAATCAAGCATCAAATATCGGCTGGTAAAATAATTTTGAGGAAATAATCTGGAAAAAATGGAATAACGATTGAATAGACTTGTCCATAGAGTAGGGTAGCGCCTGCATGAATATTGTAGGCTTCCATCAGGGTTTAATACTTTTGGGCCAAGTACTCCGATTTCCATATTGGAGTGAATGTGTCTAAACATAGAGTTGCTGGCCTGCTCTTTTAAAATGGTGTCCGGATTTAAAATAAATAAAAATTTGCCTCGGGCTATTTTAGCAGCCTGGTTATTGGCTTTAGAAAACCCGATATTGGTGGAATTATAAACAATCTGGACCTGTGGATAATTTTCCTTAAGCGATTGTAACCCTAGGTCCTCCTCGCTGTTATCAATAATTATTACTTCAAAGTCTATTTCTTGGATAGTTTGATAAATTGAATCCAGACAGTCTTTTAGAGATTCGCTTTGTTGATAATTAACAATTATGCAGGAAAGGTCCACTTTGCATGCCGATTGTTACTAATAGGAAGGGCTTAAAAAACGTTTTCTGTGACACCTAGATTATTGCCCAATTTGATCTTAATTTCAATGGGGTTACGAATATCAAATTATGCTTCTATACCTCAAGTACTTTCCCTTAAATACCGAATGGGATAAGATGTTTCAAGAAAGATTGAATTCCGCTGAATAAGCCAAAAGATAACAGTAAAAGAGGAAAATTAAATGAATAAAACGGTTTTGGTCACAGGTGGGGCAGGCTTTATAGGGTCTCATACCGTTGATGCGTTGATTGAGAACGGCTATAAAGTTAGAGTTTATGACAATCTCAACCCGCAAGTTCATGGAAAAGTATCTGAAAAACCGGCATATTTACATCCGGATGCGGAATTTATTAAGGGGGATGTTCGAGATCGAGCCCATTTATATCGGGCCATAAAAAATGTAGACCTTATTATTCACGATGCGGCTGAGGTGGGTGTGGGGCAATCCATGTATTCCATCGATCAATATATTTCGACAAATGTCCAAGGCACAGGAGTGCTTTGGGATATTCTTATAAATGAAAAACATAGTGTGAAAAAAGTATTGGTTGCTAGCTCTATGAGCCTTTATGGAGAAGGTTGCTATCAATGTAAAGAACACGGGAAAATCTCAACCAAACCTCGAACTGAAGATCAATTGTCAGATGGACAGTGGGAAATGCTTTGTCCGGAATGTTTTTTGCCGGTTACTCCCATTCCGACCCATGAAAACAAAGAACTCGATGTTACCTCTGTTTATGCTCAAAGCAAAAAAGATCAGGAAGTTTACTCACTAATGATTGGTCGTGCCCATAAGATTCCTACAGTAGCCTGCAGATATTTTAATTGTTATGGACCTCGCCAGTCTTTGAATAATCCTTATACCGGGGCTGCAGCCATATTTTGTTCCGCTATAAAAAATGATAATCCACCTTTGATTTATGAAGATGGTAACCAACGTCGAGATTTTATTCACGTTAAAGATTTGGTGCAGGGTAAACTACTTTTATTGAACAGGCCGGAAGCAGACTATGGTATTTTCAACATAGGAACTGGAAAACCTACTTCTATTCTGGAGCTTGCTGAAACACTCATCAAACTCTGTGGAAAAACATTTAATCCAGATGTTATCTATAAGTTTCGAAATGGTGATATTCGAGATTGTTATGCAGATATAACAAAAATAAGCAAGTTAGGATTCCAGCCTTTACTTTCTTTAAAGGCGGGACTAAAAGATTTGATCAATTGGAGTGATGGGCAAGAGGCGACCTCAAAAGTAAAAGATGCTCACCGACAGTTGGTTGAAAAAGGCCTGGTGCTTCAAACCCAACCCGTTTCAAGCAAATAAAACGAATATTCTCGGTTAATCCAGATCAACTCCTAATATGTTTGTTTTCTCCAGTTAAATACAGGAGTAGGAAATGTCCCAACGCAGCGCTCTTTATTTTGGTGGAATTTTCTTTTTCATCTTTTTATTGCTCACTCCACTTGGGGTTTTTAACTCCTGGGTTCCTCCAAATTTACATACAGGGTTTTACTCAGCTACAACGATTGATGCCGGTGACGATACCGGTTATTATGCCTTCCTTCGTTCCACTTTTATAGATGGGGATCTCGATTTTTTTAACGAACGCGGATACGCCCATGCGGAAAAAATAACTCCAACCGGTTATGTGTTTAACAATTGGCAGATGGGACAGGCCATCCTTTTTCTACCTTTCTTTCTGGTAGGTCATGCACTGGCTCATTTATACCAAGGCTTGGGCTATCCAGTTACCACGGATGGTTATTCCGCTCCTTACTACCTTTCTACCGCCGTTGCTTCGGCGTCTTATCTTTTTGCAGGCTTGGTTTTTCTTTACCATACTTTGCGGATGTTTATCGGAAAGCGTGTAAGTATGTTGGTTACCATTTCATCGTGGCTTGCTTCTCCCCTAATTTATTTTTCATTCATTCGGCAACGCATGGCACACACTTCAGAGTTTTTTCTTGCTTCGATCTTGATTTTTATTTGGGTTCGGTTTCGCCAGTCCAGAGAGCCTATTCATTATTTGGTTATTGGAACGGTTTTAGGATTTTTATGTATGACCCGTGTGATCAATGTCGCTTTTTTTGCTTTGTTTATTGTAGACCTTTTTTGGGCGTTTCGTCAGGAATGGAAAGCTAAACCTGTTAGAACTTGGAAGACATTTTTTATATTGGTAGCAGCGTTAGGAGGCGGTTTTTTTATAACAATGTTACCTCAGTTTTACGCTTGGTATCAGTTAAATGGAGTTCCTTTTCCGCCTCGCCATATGAAATTTGCTGGAGAGGGTTTGGCTAGCATTAATTTAGGACCTCTTTTTGAAAATATCTATTCCTTATTTTTTAGTGCTAAGTGGGGATTGTTTTTTTCAATGCCCCTTGCGGTTTTTGGAATAGCAGGTCTTTGTGTTAAAGATGATTCTATTGGTAGTCTGCAACCGGGCTTACTTGCATATCTTTCTGGAATTTTTGGCATAATACTTTTATACCCTGAAGATTCAGCCTCATATGGTCACCGCCATTTGATTTCTGCGCTTCCGGTTTTTGCGCTGGGATTGGGAGTTTTATTTCAACGGTTTTCACGAGATTTTTATAGACAAGTTTATGTAGGTGCTTCAGTAATTTGTTTGGTGGCTATTCTTTTACAACTTTTCATGGTAGTTCAATATAAGGTGACGCTACCTTATAATCATCCCGAGTTCACCGTAAAGGCGATTGGGTCTATAGGGGATATTGTTTTTGGGTACCCCGAATATTTGGTGCGCTCCAGTAGTTTTTTTCAAATACTTTTAACCCCCCATCCTGATTCGTGGAATTATCTAGATCATATGTTTTTAGTCTTATTCCCATTATTCCAATTGTCGGCCATTGCATTTATCCTTTTCTTATTTCACCAAGCTTTTAAAGAAAAGAGAATTTTATCTTTTGTCTTGAATCCTAAACTGATTTTTATCAAAAGTGTTTTTGTAAGTGTACTCTTGATAATTTTAGTGGCCTATGCAGCACCGAAAAAAACAGACGCAGAAATTCAGTCTCGATTAAAATATCTTGAGACCGCACAGAAAGGGGAAGCCCTTTTTAGAGGTGGAAAAATAGATGCTGCACGCCTTGTCTATACTGAAGCATCACAGCATATGCCTGGCGCATGGAAGCCCTATTTCCGAATAGGGCAAGCTTGGCAAGGACAGGGTAATCTTCAAGAAGCAAATAAGTTTTTACAAATGGCCTTGAAATTTAACCCGGGATTCAGCCCTGCATTGGTTATATTGGGTAATAACCATAAAAGACTGGGGGATTTAGCTGGGGCAGAAAAAATGTTACGCAAGGCAATTCAAAGCTGGCCGATGAATAAGTTTGCTTATGATTCGCTTGCTCAAATTCTGACCGCCCAAGATAAAAGACCGGAAGCGATAAAAATGCTTAAAAAAGCAGTTCTTATTGACCCGAATTATG
>CAYYIR010000092.1:0-7862 GCA_964471995.1 uncultured Nitrospina sp.
TATTCTCTTGATTTACCTTGCCATGGGTAGCCCAACGAGTATGAGCAATTCCTATATTGGATTTATGCTGAAGAACATTATGTTTGCGGTAAACTTCTTCTACCTCACCCACATCCTTTTTAATAATTAGGTGTGTTTTATTCATAATAGCCACACCACAAGAATCGTAACCACGATATTCTAGGTTTTTGATTCCTTCAAAAAGAAGTTGAGAGATATTTTTCAGCCCAACCACTCCACTAATTCCACACATATATCCGCCTGCTATTTATGGGTTAAGGAATAACAGGCGGGGACAATTTTGCCCGAGTGTACTACCGTTCCTGGTTGAATCATATTTCCCGCACCAACCACGACTCCGTCACCAAGAAATGCACCCAACTTAGACATATTAGAGAAGGATTGTCTTTTTCCATTCTGCACAGATATGGGTTTCCAATCTACTCTACGGTTTATCGTCATGCATCCAGAACCTATATCCACATTCTCCCCCAAAACACTATCGCCAATAAATGACAAGCGACCGATTTGACTACTATCCATAACCACACAGTTTTTCAATTCTACACCGCTACCAACTTCACAGTTTTTTCCGACAGATGTATAACTTCTAATAAGAGAATTGTTGCCAATATAACTATCGCAACCAATGGAGCAAGGCCCTTCAATAACAGCACCTGACTTAATCAATACTCCCTCTCCAATCTTAACAATTCCCTGTAAAGTCACGTTAGCTTCTAAGGTCGCAGTTTTTGCAATAGAAGACTCTCCCCAGGAGTCCATTACCATTTTGTTTGCCGTTAATATTTCCCAAGGATGAACCACATCCAACCAACCATCTTCCCACATAGATGCTCTTAAGCCCTCACTAGATACAATTTTTTTAAGAGCCTTTTCCATCGATTGGCCAGTCGATTCCAGCAATTGAAAAAATGAGGCGGGTAAAATAAATACCCCGGCTAGAACATAGTTACCAAACTTGTTACTTTTTGGTTTTTCAATGATTTTGGTAATTTCCATCTGAGCATTGAGAAAAACATTTCCAAATTGCTGATTAGACGGTGACAAACAGATCGAGGCCACAGGACTTTTGAAAGTATGAAAAGATTGTTGGACTTTGCTGAAGATATTGTTTGCGGTGAGAATATCACCGTATAAAAGCAGAAAGTATTCTCCGGGAGAAATTTTGTTTTTGACCTTAAGTACCGCGTTCCCGATTCCACGATTTTGCTTTTGCTCTATACAATGAATATTTAATCCATCATGTTCATGCTCTCGTAATGCATCAATTAACTTTTCTCTTTTATGCCCAACCACAACGAAAATATCGTTGATACCAGAACTTTTTAGTAACTCAAGAGAATTATCTAGAATAGTTCTTCCCGCCACCCCAATCATGGGTTGTGGACGTGTGTCCGAAAAAGGACTAAGATTGGCGCCTTTACCTGCAGCTAAAATAATCGCTTTCATTTAGAAATATCCGATTGGAAAGGAAATACTCTATTCTATGGGCGGGTTTTTTTTTTAAGTAAATCCTCTACCCGTTTCAGATCATCAGGAGAATTTATTCCTATAATCTCCTCGCTATTTTCAGTTTGTACGGAGGCTACAGGGTACCCACTTTTCACGGAGTATTCTATTGTATCGGTCAAATAATGTTCTTTTTGAATATTATTATCACCGACAGAAGATAAAGCTTTAAAAAACAATTTCTTATCAAAACAATATACCCCAGAATTGCATTCGTCAACATTTTTCTCTTTTTCAGAAGCATCCCGAAATTCAACAATTTTAGATATTAAACCTTTATCATCACGGATAATGCGCCCAAAATCGTTATTCATCCTAGTTTTGAGTGTCAACACGGTACATTTTGCTGCTATTTTTTTATGTTGGTGTAGTAATCTTACAAGGGTTTCAGCCTTAATTAAAGGCATATCACCGCATAAAACCAGGACATTGCCCTCAAAATTTGTTAATACCTTTTCTGTTTGATAGGCGGCATGTCCTGTACCCAATTGTTCTTCTTGCAAGACAAATTCAAAGTCTCGCTTGGAAAACTTTTCCCGTACACGGTCAGCCTGATAGCCTAAAACAACTAGCGTTCGGGCAGGACTTAGCTTTTCAGCTACATCGAGCACATATTCTAGAGCAGGTTTTCCAAGTATAGGGGTTAGGACTTTAGGAAGGGGGCTTTGCATGCGAGTACCTTTGCCCGCCGCGAGGATAATAACTGCTAGGTCTTGGTCTTGCATTTAATTTCATATTCTGCAATCTTTTTTCGCAAAGTATTTCTGTTGATTCCTAAAATATTTGCAGCTTGCGTCTGATTACCGTTGGTTTCTTTTAAAACAATTTCAACCAATGGTTTCTCAATACCTCCAATAATTAATTCATGCAAATGACCATTGTTCTTTTCATCCATTGCACCAACATATTGCTTAATGGATTTATCCAACCACTTTTCTAAAAAAGTATGTACATTTTTTTTATTTCTCTGGATTTCGTGGGGGTTCACTGACACTCCAAGAGTAAAAATAAGACCGCCATCCTACGCTTATGGCTGGATAATTTTGGGGATATTAACAAACTCTGAATATACGGTCAAGCAAGTACGTGTTACGCTTTAAAAGTCACATAATTACAAGTTGATTAATTTCCACATACTAGTCTAATATGACGTAGAAAGTAATATTTATAAGACTAAATTAAAGTTTAGTCATACTAAATCTATTTTTTTCTATCAAATTTATTGTAGCCATTGTTATATGAAGATAGCCTGTATTACTCTAGGATGCCGAACCAACCAGCACGATACCGCAGAAATGCAAACTCTTCTTCAACGGGATGGGTTTGTAATTGTCGGTCAACAAAATAAAGCTGATGCTTATATTATCAACACCTGCACAGTCACACAAAAAAGTGACGCCAGTTCTCGTCAGGCAATTAAAAAATCTCTTGGGATCAACCCCAACGCCTTGGTTGTATTCACTGGATGTTACGCCCAACTTAATCCAGAAGAGGCGGCCAAACTACCAGGCGTAGATGTTGTGCTCGGCAATGCTGATAAATTAGAAATCTCTAAATTACTAAAAAACAAATTATCACACCCTAATTCCCGTTGGGAAAAATCCGGTAAAACAGAAATCGTCATGTCAGATATTTATAAAAAAAGAATTTTTAGAACCATCCCGGTCAAAAACTTTCAAGGTATGACCAAAGCTTTTATAAAAGTTCAAACAGGTTGTGATGAAAAATGTTCCTTTTGTACTGTTGTCCGGGCAAGAGGTAAATCTGTAAGCGACCAGCGAAAAAATATCCTAAATAATGTTCGCGAAGCAATCAATACCGGATTTAAAGAAATAACATTGACAGGAATTAACCTTGGGACCTGGGGGATGGACATAAGAGAAAGTTTTTCTTCTTTGATTCACGAAATTGTTCAATTACCAGGAGATTTTAGAATACGATTGAGTTCGATTAATCCCATGGAAATAGATAACCATTTGATCCAGCTCATTGCTGAAACAGAAAAACTTTGTTCCTATTTACATATTCCACTACAAAGTGGCGATAATGAAATTCTTCGCCGAATGCGCCGAAACTACAACCGCGAACAGTACAAAGATGTTGTCAAACGCGCTGTTAGTGCCATTCCTAATCTGGGATTGGGTGCCGATGTTATTGTAGGATTTCCAGGGGAAACAGAAATCGCATTCGAAAATACCCGCAAACTTATTGAGGAACTTCCCTTCTCCTACCTGCATGTGTTTTCCTATTCACCAAGACGTGGTACCGAGGCTGATGATTTCAAAGACAATATCCCTGGGAACATTAAAAAAGAGAGAAACAAAATTCTCACTCAAATAGTCGCAGAAAAAGGCCTTGAATTTAAAACCAAACTCCTTAACAAAACAGCCACGGTGCTTATAGAAAATCAGCGAGATAAAAAAAGTGGGAAACTCAAAGGTCATACGGACAACTATATCCCCATTAGCTTGCACGGACCTGACACGCTAAAAAATCATCTTGTACCCATTACCTTGCAAAAAATATCAAAAAATCACGTTGAAGGATGCGTCCTCTCATAACACTAACTACTGACTTCGGACTATATGACCCTTTTGTGGGTATAATGAAAGGGGTTATTTTAAATATTGAACCGGATGCCCATATCATTGATATAACCCACAATATAGAGCCGCATAACATTCTTCAGGCGGCAAGGGTTCTGAATGCAACCTATCCGTGGTATCCCAGAAAAACCATACATATTATTGTTGTGGATCCAGATGTGGGTGGACCAGAACCAAGTAAAAAGTCAATCACAAAGAAAAAAACATCCCATTCTCAAAAAAGCAAACTTTCTTCAATAACCGGAGGTCGAGGGCCAATAGGCAAAAGACCTATCCTTATTCAATCCCAATTTCAAACATTCATAGGGCCAGACAATGGAGTTCTCACTCCCGCCTTAGGTCCAAAATCAAAAATTTATGCACTGAACAACCAAAAATACTTTCTAAAAAATATTTCTAATACATTTCACGGGCGTGATTTGTTCGCTCCTGTAGCGGCTTGGATCGCTAATGGAATCCCTCCATCAAAAATGGGGCCTCGGCTTTTGAAACCTACCCAATTAAATATGCCATTAGCCACACAGCAAAATAAGTGGATAGAAGGAGAAATTATATATATCGATCATTTCGGAAACGCTACTACCAATATATCCTTAGAATTAATAGAAAAAACCTATTCATCATCCGATACAATAGAAATTAGCATCGGCAAAGAAAAAATTAACAGACTGGTCACAGGTTATTATCAAGTAAAACTCGGTCAACTCGGAGCTATCCTAAATAGTTGGAATCAGATTGAAATTTTCTGCCGTGAGAATAGCGCTGAAAAAAAACTTGCACTCAAACTAGGACAACTAGTCACACTCAAGGCAAAATAAAAAGTTCAATTCATAAATTTTTTCCTAGGGGAAATTTGGATTCCTATGACAGCACACGACCCACTTGGTATTAAAATCGTATGCCAAAATAAAAAGGCACGCTACAACTACACCATCGAAGATACTTTTGAGGCAGGGCTCGTCCTACAAGGTACCGAAGTTAAGTCACTTAGAAATGGTAAAGCTAATCTAGTAGACAGCTATGCCACTATTCAAGGTGAAGAAGCCTGGCTAAACAATTTCCACATAGATCCTTATACCCCAGCAACACAATTCAATCACCACCCTATGCGGAAACGCAAATTACTCTTACATAAAAAAGAGATCAATAAGCTTATTGGAAAGACCCAAGAAAAAGGTTGCACTCTAGTCCCTTTAAAAATTTATTTCAAAAACGGTAAAGTAAAGGTCGATCTTGGTATTGCCAAAGCCAAGAAACTTTACGACAAACGTGCGGCACTTAAAAAGCAAGAATCAGACCGAGAAATTGATAGAGCAATAAAATCTAGAAATCGTTGATTCAATTTAAAAATTTTTAAAGTAAAATTAAAATCTCCCGAATTTTAGACCTTAGACTATTTGAAAACTGGTAGTTTTTACATTTTTCTCGCTAAAGATGTTAGGAAGCTAAAAAGCTAAGAGTTTGACTTGTATACCACCAAAGTCACACCGGTAACTGCTATCGCCCCGCCCCAGTAACCCCATATGCCTACTGGATCGGGCTGTAGATTTGCAAACCCCATTGAGGGTAAGATTTTCATACCCAACAGTGTAATCAGAGGATTAAGAGAAATAATTACGCTTATCAAAGACAACGGGAGATATTTCACTGCTTCAGCCAATGCGCCATAGGCAAGCAAAGTATTGATTCCACAAAATGAAAGTGCCAACCACGCGTTCAACCCGGCTGATATAAATTCACTCCATTCCACGGTTCCTACTAGTATAAAAGTGGCAATTGCATAGACAAGCAAATTTAAAGACTGAGCCCCATAATATCTGCTAAGGAATTTTTGCGAAATCATATAACCAACCCAGGCTATTGCAGCCATAATAATAAGGAAATCAGCAAAATAATATTCTCTGCTCATAACTACCCTGCTTTGCTGATCTAGGAAAAAAAGAGTCAATCCGGCTACAACAACCAACATTCCTAATAACTGCCTCAAGGTTAATCGCTCACGAAATACAAACACTCCAGCAAGAACTAGGAATACCGTTGCTGTTTGGATCAGCACTGCCATATTAGAAGGTCCGCTTATTTCCACTCCAATAGTTACCCAGAAGTAGTTTGCCGCTAAACACAGACCCCCAAAAATTCCCATCCATGGCGGTTTCCAGAAAATCTTTAGAGGACGATGGCCTTGGAAAGAAAGAAAAATTCCCAAGATAAAAAATGCTGAAGCAAAACGGAACCAAGCAATTGTACCGGTGGTGAATCCTTGAAGTGAAACCTTTAATATTATGGGAAGTATTCCCCATAATAAAGCCGTTACTATGGACAAGAAGATGCCCAACATGAAATGACTTTCAGTTCCCTTATTCACTGGGTTTTCTGATCTTTTTTATTAAAAAGATGGTATGGAGTTTTAAGAAGAAAGCTTGGAAAAATTCCTGAGAATACCGAGTCCGAGTTGTTGACTCTTTTCCGGATGAAATTGGAAGGCATGGATATTTTCGTGATGAACTCCAGAAACAAAATCAATTCCATATTTCGTTGTGGTAGCTACGTTATCTTTTTCTTCCGGCATCACGTAGTAAGAATGAACAAAATAAAAATGAGATCCATTAGGAACTGAATCAAAAAGTGGATAAGAAGGTTTTACTTCTACATTATTCCAACCCATATGTGGAATTTTGAGTAAGTCACCCGAATCGGACTTCGGTTGCGCATCTTTAAAGCCCACCACTTTTCCTTTAAGGATTCCCAAGCCTGAAACCGAACCAAACTCTTCCGCCTGACTAAAAAGCAGTTGCAACCCCAGACAAATCCCCAAAAATGGTTTGCCGCTTTGCACAGATTTTTTTACAGTGTCAATAAGTCCGAACTTTTCCAGATTATCCATACAGGCTTTAAACGCACCTACCCCAGGTAAGACAACAGATTGTGCTGAAAGTATTTTTTGAGAATCACTGGTAACAATGGCATCAACACCCACTGCCTCGAAACCCTTTTGTACGGAACGTAGATTACCCATTCCGTAGTCAATGATTGCGATCAATTAAAGAGTTCCTTTTGTGGAGGGAATATCACTAGTACGAGAATCAAGAGAACATGCAGAATCAAGCGCCCGTGCAAATGCCTTGAATAAGGCTTCAACGATATGATGCAAATTACTCCAATAGGGTGAATTTAAGTGCAACGTGGTACCACTATTTGCAGAGAAAGCCTGAAAAAACTCAGAAACCAGTTCAACATCGAACTCTCCTAGTTTGGACTTAGGCAATTCAACATTGAACACAAAAAAAGCACGGCCACTAATATCGATGACACATTGGGCTAAAGCCTCGTTTAGAGGCGTACTTGCTTGTGCAAATCGGCGAATACCTTTTTTATCTCCTAGCGCTTCTTTAAAAGCCTGTCCTACTGCAATACCAATATCTTCAACCGTATGATGGAAATCGATTTGTGTATCACCCTGAGCTTTTACTACCAAATCAAAATAACCGTGTTTAGCCAATTGTGCCAGCATATGATCAAGAAAGGGAATGGGCGTTTTTATATCTTGTACCCCAGAACCGTCAAGATTCAGGCTGACTTCAATTTGAGTTTCGCTGGTAGAGCGTTTTACGTGGGAGGTTCTAGCCATTCAGTGTTTGTTTGAGAGTAATATCATGCTTTTTACCATTACCATTCTTTCCATTTCCAATAACCGCTTTTTTACCGTTACTAGAAACCCATTTTTTG